>DAOORM010000252.1:0-3813 GCA_035389265.1 Flavobacteriales bacterium
CGCGTACGTTGTTCTCTACTTCGTGAAGTCCCCAATACTGCCCTGCTTGGTGCACAAGGCCATTTGTTGCAAGGCGCTTTAACGCTTCGCGTATCTGATCTTGAGAAGTGGCGGTGCCAATAGCGAATCGTTCGATCTCCTCCACCGTCAACGGGTGTGCGAACACATCGAAGTAAGCCAGCACGTTCAGCACGGTGCTTTGCAGCGTTCGAAGTTCCTCACGCTCACCGTGAGGGAAGGACGCGGTGGCGGTGTTGGATCGTTCCATGTGCTCAGGACGCTTCGATGGGCAGCAACGTGGCTTCTGACAGCCTGCGCGGTGAAGGTATTCCGATGAACCGGGATTTCCCCGGGATGGAACGGACGATCACTCCGTGGCCACGTACATCTTCTTGATCCTGATCAGCGGACCCGGGCAATGGGTGCCGTGGCAGTTGGCGCAACTCTGCACGAGTGCATTGTACGCTTGGGTGCGCTCTGTGGGCTTCACCTTGTACAAATTGGCCAGTTTGTTCTGGTAGTCCTTGCCGAAGGTGGGAAAGGTGATCGGGTCGATGTGCATGCCCGCGGTCGGTTCGGCCTTCATGAGGCCTTTGAAGGCCTTCGGAAAAGCAGGCAGTTCATCGTTCCGGTTGATCGCCGCCTTCACGCTGTCAGCATGGGCTGCCATCTGCCGCATCATGAGCGCCAATTCACTGGGTGGGTCCACCTCTTGCATCACGGAGACTGGTTCGACCACAGTCCCGGTGGGTTCTTCTCCAGGCCGGGCGAAACAACCGACCAACGCGGTGATCAGCAGAAGAACGAGCGTACGTTGCTGTAGCATGGGTGAAAGGTAGCAAGCCCTGACACAATGGCCGTGCCAAAGGCGGGGTCCGATCTTTGGAACGAAAGCACCATGCACGACGGTGGAACTCCGGTCGCCGTACAGGCACCTCGCGAGCGGAAGCTCATCACCTCGGCGGTCATTCCGGCTATCGTGGTGCTCGTGCTGTTGTCCATCTTCTTCCTCGATCAAGCGTTCAGTCTGGACCTCTACCGTTTCGGCACCTACCCGCGATCCGCTGAAGGACTTATCGGCATCATCACTTCGCCGTTCATCCACGGAGACCTCGAGCATGTCCTGAACAACTCCGTGCCACTGTTCGTCTTGGGATGGGCCTTGCTGTATTTCTTTCCACACCTCGCGGGCCGCGTGGTGCTGGGTTCTTGGTTGGTGAGTGGCGTGTGGGTGTGGTTGAGCGCGCGTGCCAATTTCCACATCGGCGCCAGTGGCGTGGTCTATGGGCTTGCCGCGTTCCTGTTCATCAGCGGTCTGCTGCGCAAACAACGCACCTTGATGGGGCTCTCCCTACTGGTGGTCTTCCTGTATGGCGGCTTGCTGTGGGGTATGTTCCCCTTGTTCCCAAGCATCAGCTGGGAGAGCCATTTCTGGGGTGCCGCAGCCGGGGTGGCCATGGCCTTCATCTATCGCAACGTTCCATCCGCTGTGCGTGACCCACGTGAGATCCGTTGGGAAGAAGAGGAGGAATCGGCAGAGACTCCCGTCATCGTTGAGGCAAGTACCACCGAAGAAGGGGACGAGGAGGGTGCACGGTCCTGGCGCACGAGCCACACCTGGCAACAGTTCAACACGAACGCGATCGACCGGGAGAACAGCGGCAACTAAGCCGCGCTGGATCTACTCGCCTTTGAGCGTGGCCAGTTCCTGCCCGCCACCGAGCAATCGGAGCAAACTGCCGTCCAGTTTGAACTGATCAACGCGCTTCAAGGCGCTCATGAAAGCGTTCTCCGTGGACATCGTGCTTTCACAGTACTTCTTGGTGGAACCCAGACCGGGGAAGGAGATCTTGTCACCCTCCATATTGAAGGAACCCATCAAGGCATTGCAGCCGCCATTGCCTTCAACGGTGTTGCCTTCCTTGCCCAGCTTCAACCAAGGAGCAGCCATTCCGTCAGGCATCGTCACGGCATTCTCGCCGAGGGTCTGCAACACCCACTTGTTGTCGAGTACGTTGGCCATTCCTTTCACATCACCACCTGCGGTCTTATCCGAGGCGCACTTCTCGGCGCTCAGGGTGGCGAAAAGCAGGGTTCCGAAAAGCAACCGTTTCATCGTGATCAGTTGTTGAGCATCACCGGCATCACCAGCATCAATACATCCTCGCCGGCTTCACCGGGCTCACCGGGTAGCAGGATGCCCGCACGGTTCGGCGCGCTCATCTCCAGCACCACATGCTCCGCATTGATGTTGTTGAGCATGTCCATGAGGAAACGCGAGTTGAAGCCGATGGTGATCTCATCCCCCTCGTAAGAGCAGGTGAGCTTCTCGTTCGCCTCGTTCGCGAAGTCAAGATCCTCGGCGCTAACGGTGAGTTGGCTGCCGTTGATGTGCAGACGCACCTGGTGGGTGGTCTTGTTGGCGAAGATGGCCACACGACGGATGGAGCTCAGGAAGCCCGTACGGTCGATGGTCAGCTTGTTCGGGTTCGTTTTCGGGATCACCGCTTCGTAGTTCGGGTACTTGCCATCGATCAGGCGGCACACGAGCACGGTGTTGTCGAAGCGGAACGCCGCGTTGTTCTCGTTGAACTCGATGGTGACCTCAGCGTTGGTCCCGGACAAGGTGTTCTTCAACAGGTTCAGCGGCTTCTTCGGAACGATGAAGGAAGCGGCCTTCGGTGCCTGCAGGTCGGTGCGCTTGTAACGGACGAGCTTGTGAGCATCCGTCGCTACGAAACGCACATCCTCCTCGGTCATCTCGAAGAAGATCCCGCTCATCACGGGCCGGAGGTCGTCATTGCCCGTGGCGAATATGGTCTTATTGATGGCCGTGGCCAGGGTACCGGCAGGCAAACTCATCTTGGCGGCATCCTCCAATTGTGGGCTGCGGGGGAACTCCGCACCGTTGAAACCGGTCATCTTGTACTTGCCCTGGTCGCTGTTGATCTCCACACCGAAGTGCTTGCTGTCCACGCTGAAGGTGAGCGGCTGCTCGGGAAAGGCCTTCAACGTATCGAGTAGGAGACGGGCAGGGATGGCCACCGTGCCTTTGTCCTTGGCTTCCACGGCAAGGGAGGCCGTGATGGTGGTCTCCAGATCGCTGGCCGTCACCGTCAGTTGTTTCCCGTCGATGTCGAAAAGGAAATTGTCCAGGATGGGCAGGGTGTTGCTGCTGGCGAGCACGCCTTGGAGAAGCTGGAGTTGCTTGAGCAGGACCGTGCTGGATACGACGAATTTCATCGGTGGGATAGGGCGTTTTTGAAGTGGGCCAAAGTTAGCCGGGCACTACCCCGGCCTAAGCTCCACTTATCAACAGCAAAGGGGGGTTATCCACAGGCGCAGGCCGCCGTTCAAGGCCGGAATGAGCCAATGGGCTGCAAGATGCGCTCGAAGGCCGGACGCTGCATTTGTACGTGCAGGGTATCCTGCACCAACGCATCCATGTATGTAGGATCGTACAACGGCCGGGGCTGCCCGAAAGGGGGCTCGGCACCCTTGTAGGGGCGGTACCAGAATTTGGCCTTGGTCACTTCGCCGTTGCGCTGGGTGATGGTGAGCAAGTGGTTCGGCGTGCTGTTCAGGAGCGAATCGCGCGAAGCCTTGGGTAGCCGCTCGATGGCCTCGAAGTAGGTCTCTTTCAACGGCAGCACGGCTCCGCTCACGAGGATCGTGTCGAACGGGGCCGGGGCGCCGCGATGATCCTTCAGTGAGTACCGACCATCGGCGCTCTGCTCGATCGTGTAGCCGTTCGCCGGTGCTGAAGGATTTACAACGGACACCGAGGCCAGGTCGCGCATGTCCTTCAATGCG
>DAOORM010000253.1:0-3789 GCA_035389265.1 Flavobacteriales bacterium
GGTGGGCCATGTGCTCGGCCTCAGCCACCCGCATGATGTGCTGATCGAGCCGGAGCTGGTTAATGGTTCCAACTGCTCCATCGGCGGCGATATGCTGTGCGATACACCCGCCGATCCGCGCTTGGACCTGCCTGGCATGATGTTGCCCCCCTGCACGTACGTGGGTACCGTGACCGATGCGAACGGCGACCTGTACACCCCGATGCTCAACAACCTCATGAGCTACACGCTCTGCACGGCCGATTCGCTCACGCCGCAGCAAGGGGCGTTGATGCGCTACACGGCGGACAACGTGCGTGTGCAGCTGCAACGCACCACCTCACCCACGATCATCACGCCGTTCGCCTTGCGGCAATGCGTGGACGCCGATCCACTCGCGTTGGAAGCCAGCCCGGCCCCCGGCACCTTCAGTGGACCGCTCGTGAGCGGAACGAACATCATCAACGCTCCGAACCCGCCCGGCCAATATTGGGTGGCCTACTCGCCGACCGCCCAAGAGCCACCGACGGTCTTCGCCGACCAGTTCTGCTTGCCCTATGCCCTAACGCCCACCGCGCACATAGGCGTCGCCACGGACAGCGTGTGGCAGAGCTTCACCGCGGCCATCGATGGGGAGTTCGATCGCTTGGACATCTACGCGCTCTCCACCGCACCGCAGAACATGCGGCTTCGCATCTACAGCGGCGAAGGCGTAGGGTTCTCCTTGCTCTTCGACCTTTCTGCGCCGATGACCGCTGACACGAGCTGGACCCTCTTCGACCTACCTGCGGGCGTGAACAGCTTGGCGGGCAACACCTACACGGCGCTCGTCACCACCACTACCGACATCGCCATCATGACGCCTTATGGCGCTTCCTACGCGCACGGCATCAGCAGCTTGGGCCCGCAGGATGTGGAATTCCGCCAGTGGATCCTGGCCGCGCCACCGTGCCAAGGCACGTACCGCTACTACGAGTTGTACCAAGTGCAGGAACATCCCTTCATCAACCTCGCCGATGCCTACTGTCATTCGGATGAACGGCCGGTGCACCTGGTGGCGGACACCCTGCACCTCTCCAACATCAGCGAGGCCGTGGACGGCAGCACCACGGACACCTTCATTCCCTCGAACCTCGCGCCCGGCGAGCACCTCGCGCAGCACACCTACACCGTGAACGGTTGCTCCGGAACAATGGACCAGGTCTTCACCGTGGAGCCGCCGCCCACCTTCGTTTTCCCCGCTCTGCAAGCGCCGATCTGCGTGGATAACGATCCGATCCCGTTGCAGGGCGAACCTGCCGGAGGCAGCTTCCGCATCAACGGCGCGGCCAGTACGGTCCTGGATCCCGCAGCGCTCGGGGTGGGCACGCACACCGTGGACTACCTCTACTCCACCGTGCTGGACGAGGTCACCTTCCAAGACCAGTTCTGTTGCTACGAAGGCCTGCCCTCCTACGGCTTCCTTCCTGCTGATTCATTGGCTTGGCAAGCGTTCAATGCCCGTCAGAGAGGCACCTTGCTCAACATCCAAACGGCCGTGCTGATGAACGCGAATGTGGCGCGAACCTTCAACCTGAGCCTGCATGAAGGCACGGGACCCGATGGGCCGGTGATCTGGTCCGATACGCGCACCACCTTGGACGGTTACAACCTCTTCACCACGCTGGACCTGCCCGTGCAAGAAGGCAGCACCTACTCGTGGGCGCTGCAGTTCGTGGCCGATGCGGAACCGATGTTGCCCAACCTGTTCCACTTCACCGCGAACGGCTACCCCACCGGCCTTGGCCACATGCCAGGAGTGCCGGATGCCGACCTCTTCTTCCGTGAGGTCATCCGCCAATCCTTTCCCTGCGCGGACAGTACGAGCTTCACCATCAATGTGGACGTGTGTTCCGGCATCGCGGGATCCACCTTGCCCGGCATTTCCGTGGGCCCCAACCCCTTCGGGCGAACGCTGCTGCTCACCACCGCCGGTGAGCGCGTGTTCTGTACCCTCCTGAGCGCCGATGGCCGCACCGTACGCACCCACAGCGCCGGACCGCGCACCCGCGAGGCGATCCCTGTGGACGACTTGGCCAGTGGGTGCTACCTGCTGCGGTTGAGCAGTGCCGATGGCGCGCGGACCGAGGTGGTGAAGATGGTGAGGGAGTGACTCCAATGAAGTCATCGCATCTTCGTCCATGCGAATATCGATCGCCCCTCCAGCACTGGCCTCAGCGTCTCCTGCTCGCCTCCACCCGTTCATGAGGCAACGGTGCCTTCTGCCAGCGTTTCCACTCCCGATCCACTGGTCGCCACTATAGCCGTCCTCGATAGCGCGATGTTCGCCGCCTTCAACGCCCACGATGCCAGTGCACTGGGCACCTTCTTCACACCTGATCTCGAGTTCTACCACGACAAGGGCGGCCTCACCCGCTACGACAGCACCATGGCAAACTTCCGCGGCTTGTTCGCCCCTAACGCAGAGACCGGACTGCGCCGCGAGCTGGTGCCCGGTAGCCTGGAGGTCCATCCCATCGGCGACTTCGGCCTGCTGGAAGTTTGCCAACACCGCTTCTGCCATTCGGAGAACGGCAAGGAGGACTGCGGCACCTTCAAGAACATCATGGTGTGGCGCAAGCAGGACAGTGGGTGGAAGGTGAGCCGGGTGATCAGTTACGATCATTGATCCGATCGGAACGCGAGATGCACATGACACCCCACCTTCGGGAAGCCGCCACCGACCGTGAATGGGAACAGGCCACGGCCCTGTTGCAGCGCGTGTATGTGGCAGGCGGCTACACAGCAGCTGCGAATGCCGGCCAGTTCATGACGCGCGAGAACCTTGAGCCCGCGGGTGTACTGCTCGTTGCTCTCGACGGTGAGGACGCGGTGGTCGGTGCGGTCCTGCTATTGCACCCGGCAAGCGCATTGCGCCAGTTGGCCACCATGTACGAACGGGAGTTCCGCGTGCTGGGAGTGGATGAACGCGCCCGTGGCTTGGGTATCGGAGAAGTGCTCGTACAGGCCTGTGTGGACCGGGCCTTCGCATCTGGGGCTCAAGCTGTGGTCCTTTGGACCCAGCCCAGCATGCACAGCGCGCAGCGGCTCTACAAGAGGCTGGGGTTCCGAAGGGCACCTGAACGGGACGTGAAGGATCCGCGCGGTTTCACGCGGCTGGTGTTCCAGAGGGATCTGTGAGCACATGCTGGGAATGCACAGTCCGCCCCTCCCGCCCTTCAACCGTTGAACAGTTCCCGCTTCCACCAACGCCCCCTCACCCCTTCATTCGCAGTATGAAAGCCATCGTCTGCGCACGTTATGCGCCACCCGAGCAATTGCAACTGCGCGATGTACCCGTGCCTGTGCCGAAGGACCGGCAGGTGCTGGTGCGCGTGCAGGCCACCTCGGTGAACGACTACGATTGGAGCATGGTGACCGGTAGGCCACGGATCTACCGGCTCTTCTTCGGCCTATTCCGTCCGCAACGACCCATCCCGGGCATGGAGTTGGCGGGCGTGGTGGAGGCGATCGGACGTGATGTTACACAATGGCGCGTTGGTGATCAGGTCTATGGTGATACCTCCAATGGCGGGTTGGGGACGCTCGCAGAGTTCGTAGCCGTACCGGAAACCGAGTTACGCCTCATGCCTGCCGGGCTTTCCTTCGTAGCAGCAGCCGCCATACCCCACGCCTTGGAATTGGCCTACCAAGCGCTGGTGCAGATCGGCAAGTTGCAACAGGATGAACGGGTGCTGCTCAATGGAGGCGGTGGTGGTGTTGGCACGTTCGCTTTGCAACTCGCCAAACAACACGGGTGCGCGGTTTGGG
>DAOORM010000254.1:0-3781 GCA_035389265.1 Flavobacteriales bacterium
AGCACGGCGCGCTGTTCCGGCGACCAGCCCTTCACCTTGTAGTTATGGGCCTTGTTCAGGTAGTTCCGCAGCAGTTGCACTTCGGTGGTCCCGAAGGCTGGCATGTCGTACATGTCCACGCGGCCCACTTGAAGCTCTACCCTCGAGGGCAGATCGCTCTGGTCGAATTTCCCATCACCCGGCGTGTTCCACGTGCGTTGCTGGGTGGTCATGGTGTTGTTCACCGAGTTGTCGGTCCACACACCGTCCATGTCAGCGTAGTAAGCGTCGGTGGGCCGCGCGCCGCGGGTGTCTTCGTGACCATCCGGCGTGATGTTGCCGGAATAGGGTACCGGCACGTGCCCGATGATGTAAAGGGCCTTCACATTGCCCGGATCACTGTTGTAGTGCCCTTGGATGATGCTCTTGATGCTGGCGACCGAAGCTGTACGGGAAACGTCGCTGCGGATGACGCCCCATCCGTCGGCTCGCAGATCGCTCGTCAGGACGGTCAGTTCCGCACTAAGCGACGCGGAAAGTGTGTTGTCCACCAGCAGGATCACCTTGCCCCGATAGTCCACCACGGGTACTTGTACCCCGGTGTTGATGTAGCCCGTGCCTGTGACCCCTGCCGACACGCGCACGATCTTGTATTCGTAGTTCGCACCAAGGCTCACACTGGCATCCGTCCACGAAGTGGCTGTTGCCGTTGGCGTGGCTACTGCCGACCCCCAAGCGGTGGCGGTTTTCGTCTTTCGGTAGATCGCGATCGAGGTGGTACTGCTGATCGGCGCCCAAGAAAGGGTAATGGACGGCGTATTCTGGACCGTGGCTGTAACACGTACTGCTGCTCTTTCCGATGAGGACTGGGCAACAAGTAAGGCCGCGGTAAGCAGGGCGATCGAGAGGGTCAGGGAGCGGAGCATGCTCTTGAGTTCAGGTCAGAGGGTACATAAAAGGCTGTTCGTCAGGCGTTTCATTTAGACGTTAGAGCTGGTTTTCGTCACCGAAGTGATAGGACCGGTCCTTGTCGCATGGAACAAACGTTCAACCGAGGAATGAGAGAGCATTCGCATAAGGGCCCAAAGCTAGGCCCTGGCACCAACACGAATCCAGTGCAACTCCTTGACGGACGGCCATTTCACCCCTGATCGACGGCCTTGTTCACCACTTGGTCCGGTGTGGGTCCCGCTCCGCACCCGGACTGTACGGATTCGTCGGAATCGGACTGCATTCTACCAGTGCTATGCCACACCCGATGAATGCCAGCTCAGGCTCGACGGTGAACCTCTGGTGGAACGACGAAAAGCCCTTTTGGTCAGTCGGCCGAGCCGGTTCGGGCTGGTTCTGCGGCGGTGGGTGCCCAGATCTCCGGTATTAGCGCTCGTTGGGCTTCCACGGTCAGGTGTAGGGGGTCACGCCAGAAACTCCGGTCGGCGGGGAATAGTCCAGGACCGTCCAGATCGATGACCGTTGCCATGGTGCGCAGGCGCGCCAGATACTGCTCACGCGCTTCGCTCAGCCCAGCCTCCTGCATGATCCGCTGCAGGTCGGGATGGGTGGGGTACTCCACCAGGATCAACCGCGCACCTTCCGCCTTGCACCGGTCCGCGATCACTTGTAGCTTTTCATACACCGTAGTGTCCATGCTCCATTGTTCGGCTGCCGCGCGTTCGGCATCAAGCACTGTTCGCCACTGGTCCTCGCCGGGGACATCGTAGGAGAGGCTATTGGGGAATAGGCTGCTGTACACGTTCAACCCAGCGGCCTCGATCACGCGGCGGTTGTACAGGTAGGTCCATGGTTCTGCCAGTATGCCGGCCGGTTCCGCATAGATGTCGAAGTTCTGGCTCGCATGTATACCGCGGAACGAGACCTGGATCATCACATTCCGCAGGGTGGCCACGCTATCGGCGAAGTGGAAGGTGTGGTCGATGGTGGTGTAATTCCCCCCGGGAACACCGAGGTTGTAGTAGCGGTCTCCGGTGAGGGCTTGCAGGCTGTCCAGGTCGAAATAGGAGAGTCGGCTATCGCCTAGCAGGATGTTGGCCTCAGGGTTCCGTCGGTAATCCACCAATTTCCACATCATGTTGCTGAAGGGCATCGTTCGGCCGCTATGGTAGAGGTTCTTCTCCTTCAACGCACGCGACACCGGACCGCCAGTGTGGTACAAGCAGTATGGGTCCACCCAAGCCACCAAGGCGAACAAGCCGACCAAGGGCAGCGAGAGCTTCAGGCACTGGAGGAGGAAGCGGCGCACCATGGCTCAGAACTGGAAATAGATGAACTCACCACCACCCAACGGAGCGCATACGATGATGATGGCGATGAGCGTGTAGTACAGCGCGTAGCGGATCGGTTTCGTGGCCTTGCCGTCCAGTTGAAGGCCGTGTTGCCGGTCGCGACTGATCCATTCGATCAGCACGGTGACCCCGATGCCGAAGAGGGAGATGGCCAGTGTGAGCATGCTGGAGACGGCCGGTACTTCGAAGAGCGACGGGGAGAGGATATGGCGGATCACCGTGTAGGCCTGATCCATGTTCTGCGCGCGGAAGAAGATCCAGGCGAAGCAGGCCATGCCGAAGGTGAGCGCCATTTGCAAGAGTTCTTTCGGGTTCGGAAGCCAACGCCCTTCGGCCACCGTACCGCTCATGCTCTTATGCCGGTCCAGCACCACTAGTGGCAGGAAGAAGATGGCATTGATGGCGCCCCAGGCGATGAAGGTCCAGTTGGCGCCGTGCCAGAAACCGCTCACCAGGAAGATGATCATCGTGTTGCGCACCACGAGGGCCTTGGTGCCCTTGCTTCCACCGAGGGGGATGTAGAGATAATCGCGGAACCAGGTGTTGAGCGAGATGTGCCAACGCCGCCAGAATTCGGCGATATCCCGGCTGAAGTACGGGAACGCGAAATTGCGCATCAGCTCGAAACCGAAGAGGCGCGCACAACCGATGGCGATATCGCTGTAACCACTGAAGTCGCCGTAGATCTGGAAAGCGAAGAGAACGGTGGCCAGGAAGAGCGTGGCGCCGCTATGTTGCTCCGGTGCGGCATAGAAGTGGTTCACGATCTGCGCGCAGTTGTCGGCCACGACGATCTTCTTGAACAGTCCCCACAGCATCTGCCGCACCCCATCGCGCGCCATGGCGATATCGAAGGTGCGCAGGTTGCCGAACTGCGGGATCATGTGGCGCGCACGTTCGATCGGTCCTGCCAGCATTTGCGGGAAGAAGCTGACGAAGGCGAAGAACGTGATCGGGTGGCGCGTGGCGTTCAGCTGCTTGCGGTACACATCGATGGTGTAGCTCAGGCTCTGGAAGGTGTAGAAGCTGATGCCCACGGGGAGCACGAGGTTCAGCGTACGCAGGTTGAAGGGTAGGCCCAGCACCGTGAAAGCCGAATGGAAACTACTGATGAAGAAGTCGTAGTACTTGAAGAATCCGAGCAGACCGAGGTTGGCTACGAGGCTCACGATCAGTAAAGCCTTGCGCCGCCTGTCGTCGTCGGTGCGCTCCATACCGAGAGCCACCAGGTAATCGGTGCCCGAGGTGAAGATGAGCAGGCCCAGGTAGCGCCAATCCCACCAGCCATAGAACACGAAGCCCGAGAGGATCAGGAAGCTGTTCTGCAGCATCAGGCGCTGACGCAGCGCCCAGTAGAGCACGAAGACGATCGGTAGGAATACCGCGAAATCGATCGAGTTGAAAAGCATCGCTACGCTATCGCGAAGGGTGTTCTACGCACCCGGGATGGAATGGGTTCGGCAAGGACCAGGTCGGTCGGCCCAAAGCTATCCGCGCAC
>DAOORM010000255.1:0-3774 GCA_035389265.1 Flavobacteriales bacterium
GGGTCCCGTGCGGCTCCCGATCAACGGGCGCACCACTTACGCCCGCCAGCGCGATGCTCAGTTGCGGTACTTCACGGCACCTTGGGCCAGCAGGTGCTCGATATCGTTGTTCACGCTGAGGATCAACAAGGAGGTGGCTGTGCAGAACACCGGGCTCGTGATGCAATGATGGCCGTTCCAACTGCCATCCTGGTTCTGGATGTCGACAAGGCGCTTGGTGGTCTGCCCGTACCAGTTCTTCCAACTGTTGTCCTTCGCGATCACCAGCGACTCACCGGTCTGCAAGAAGCTGAGGAACTCCTCACCCCCGTTGTTCCCGAAACCGGAGACCACATTGTCCAGTTGGGCCTGTGTCTTCGCGGCGTTGTACACATGGTAGGCTGTGTTCATCTTCTCGGCTTCTGCGGGAGAGAATCCAACCTCCTGCAACGTCTCGCTGTCCACCGGTGCATCCATCGCCACCTTGCCTTCCTTCTTCGCAAGCTCCACGCGTTCGGTCACCTCACGGGCTTGTACAGCGCTGTTGCGTGTGCTTCCACTCACCGCATAGAGCGTGATGCCCGCTGCGCGTTCAGTAACCACGCTGCCGGTGTTCACATCGAAGTTGGCCTTCTGGTGATCACGCGCGAGGTCAAGCGCTTGCTCATCCACATCGGCGCCCACGTTCTTGGCGCTCTCCAACGCGCTGGCCGCGAAGCTCGATTGCAATACACCGGCCCAACCATCCCCTTGCACACTGCCATCAGCGTTCTGCGAACGTTGGATCATACCCACACAGGTATTGAGCGCCCGCTTCGCACGCAGGTAGGTGCCGTGCTGTTCTCCGATCTTCGCCAGCAGGTTCGAGAGGAACTGGGTGGTCAAGGCCACATCGATGTTCGCCCCGAGCTTGCTCTGGATCTGCGTCCCGGTGAGCTGTGTGATGTTGATGGCTCCTTTCGGTGCGGTTTCCACCTGGCCTAAGAGGTACTCGGTGGCGCGCTTCAGCTGGGCGGCATGCTCGCCTTTGTCCAAGGTGTTGCCCATGCGCATCAGCGCCATACCCACCATCGCCGTCGTAGCAGGATCGGTGCTCACCGCATGCGGGTCGATGATGTCCTGTCGGGCGTGCGAGCCACAACCGAAGCCACCGTTCTGGGCCTGCGCCTTCACCAACCAGTCCAAGCCGCGTTGCTCCGAGCGCACCACGTTCTCGGGTGTGGCCAAGACGAAGGCGGGATCCAGCCCTTCACCCTCGTACACCGTCTTGAACACACAGCCAGCCGGTAGATCGTTCTGCGCGGTGATCAACGAAGGGTCCGCAGCGGGAACATGGCAGATGGGTGCATCCGTGGGCGCGTGCGCCTGGCGGAAGGATACCAGCACCAAGGTGGAGCTGGTCGCAACGAGTACGATGAGCGGAAGGAACAGGGACTTTCTCATGGTCATGGGTTGTTGTGGTCCTTGGAAGGATGCTTCGTCGGGGCCATTTGCACATCCCGTACACACATGCTGCATAACGGTTCGATCCCGGATGCACTATTTTCATCCTCGTCATGCGCAATACACTACTGGCTCTTTCCGTTGCGGTCACCCTATCCGTGAGCGGCCAACACGTGCTCCACATCACCGCCACCTCAGGCTACGATCACGGGACACGCGAAGTATCGCTGGCCATGTTCACCGCCATCGGCGACGAACTCGGCGTGGAAGTGGTGAACGCGCCATCACAAGCGGCCTTCCCCGACGCCACCGGCCTGGCAGAGTACGATGCGGTCATCTTCAGCAATACCAGCGGCAACAACATCCTGGATGCCACCCAACGTGCCGATCTGGAGGCCTGGGTGAATGCCGGCGGCCATGTGATGGGCATCCACGCGGCCACCGACACCTACCGCCACAGCACCGCCAACGGCAACAACACCGGCACTTGGGACTACTACGCCGAATTGATCGGTGCCAGCGTGCAGGAGAACCCGAACCATGTGAGCGGTACGCCGCTCTATGCGATGGAACATGTCGGCACACATGCATCCACGGCCGATCTCCCCGACCCATGGCAGAAGAACGAGGAATACTACTACTGGGAAGACGGCTTCTACGGTCCGGACAACGAAGTGGTGCTCACCGTGGTAGAGACGATCGGACCCAACGGTCAGGTGAACTCCTACGACGCCCCGCGACCGATGAGCTGGTACCGGGAACTGCCCAGCGGATCGCGGATCTTCTACACCGCGCTCGGACACGCCACCAGCAACTACACGGATGATGTCCTGTTCCGGGAACATGTGAAGGATGCGTTGGCCTGGATGCTCGGCGGTACGGTGGGCGTCGCACGTCAAGTAGTACCTCGCCCGTCGGTTTCCCCGAACCCAGCCCAGGACCTTGTCACCGTGGTGGTGCACAGGTCCTTTCACCACCTTCCTTATAGCATCGTTGATGCCATGGGACGCACGGTACAGCAAGGTGAATTATCCAGTGACTTGTTGCAGCTGGATGTGAGCTCACTGGCAAGTGGTACCTATCGACTCACCTTGGACAGTGTTGCGCCGATCCCACTGCATATCATGCACTGAAGCGCATCAGGCCCGGAACACCATTCCACGAATGGCCTTCGGATGATCGCTTCGGAACGCATGCGCAAGCATGCGAACGCTACCTTGCCGACCCACGATCACCTCTGATCCATGCAGCGCATCACTACCCTCTTCGCACTTGGCCTTTTCCTGACCACGGCCTCCGCTCAAACCACCATCACCGTCATGGATGGTGTGATCTTCCACGATGGTTATGCCGGACTGGTACCCGACGTGGCACCGCAACCCGGCGTGCTCAAACTCCGCAACGACCTCTTCACACGGAAACTCACGGCGGAAGAACTGGCCACCGTCGGCACCAATTTGCAGATGCGCATCGTCCTCGGGGCCTTGTGCGACAACTACGACCGTATCGGTAGCGTCAACCTGGCGTTGGTACCGCTCGGATCGGAGACCTATGACCCGAACGCCGTTGAGCACATCGAATTGGGGCGCTTCATCACGCCATTCATGAACAAGAACATCCAGCCCGATTCCGTGGCTTATGCTTTTACCTTGGATAATGTGGCGCGCCTGCTGAAGGACACCGAACTCACCAGTGCCTTCGACCTGTGGTTGGAGCTGGCCGTCTTCGGCGTGCCCTACGCTGCCAATACAGAAGTGGCAGGCTGCGCAGGACGGAATGATGTGTTCTCCGGGAAGCTCACGTTGACGACAAACGAGGCCGCACCGGATCAGGACTCCAATGTGCTGATGCCGCTCTTCTTCAATGCCAACTTCAACAACTATCAGGCGGGGGCCACCGATACGCTCGGCCTCACCACCCGGAGCATCACCTTTGATGTGGAGGAGGACCTGACCGATGCGGCCTTCTTCCTGATCACATCGAACCACGGCGCCAACCAGGGTGGCGAAGAGTACATCCGGCGATTCCATTACGCGTACTTCGACGGTGCCCTCGAACTCACCTATCGACCCGGCCGCCCCACGTGCGAGCCCTTCCGGCAGTTCAACACCCAGCCGAACGGCATCTACGGTGCCACGCCACGCACGCCTGCCCAATGGCAATCCTTCAGCAACTGGTGCCCCGGTGATGTGATCGACATCCGCCGCATCAACCTCGGCCCGGTATCAGCGGGAACGCACACCTTCATGATCCGCGTACCTGCTGCGGTCTTCGCCGGTGGGCAAGGGAACTTCCCGCTTTCCTTGTATCTGCAAGGCACCACGTCGGGCCTGATGTCGAGTGTGGATGAGT
>DAOORM010000256.1:0-3746 GCA_035389265.1 Flavobacteriales bacterium
TATACATCGGCCTTGAGGGGCATTTCCTCGCAGCCGGCATGGCAACCGCGTTGTTCATCCAGCGAAAGAACTTCGCCTTCATCCTCCTACTGGGATGTTGTTTCCTTGTGCTCCAGTTCTTCGCACTGTGTGTGGTTGACATAAACCGTAGCCTTTCCTATCTGCTCCTCTGCATCCTGCTCATTTGGATCGTGATCATCCGCGAGAAACCATCGAGCACGGTACTGAACCTTGCCGGGTGGGTGATCCTGGTCAGCTCTCTTTACGACGACTTTTTTCCGCTGCCTGTTCAACTGGCGCGGATGGCGTTCGTTTCAAATACGCTCCTTCCGTTGGAGAACTGGATCGAATAGTGCCCCACAGCGGGCCTCATCCGATCTTCAAATAGGCCATCAGTCCTACGAGCGCTCGCCCACGGTGACTGATCCTATTCTTCGATCCGGCGCTCATCTCGGCGAAGGACAACGAGGAGCCTTCCGGCAGGAAGATGGGGTCGTAGCCGAACCCTCCGGCCCCTTGGCGTGACAACGCGATCCGTCCTTCGACCACGCCTTCAAAGCAATGTTCCCCATCACCATCGATGTAAGCGAGCACCGTGCGGAACCGCGCTGATCGCCGCTCCTCATCCTTAAGCGCTTCGAGCAGTTTATCCATGTTCGCCTGTGCATCACGCTGGGCACCCGCATAGCGCGCAGAATAAACGCCTGGGGCACCATCAAGGGCATCCACCTCCAAGCCCGTATCATCCGCGATGCAAGGCAGACCGCAGTGAAGAAAAGCAGCTCGCGCCTTTTGTAGTGCATTCGCCTCCAGGGTCTCCCCTGATTCCGGCAGGTCCGTCGGCAGGCCAACATCATCCAATGACAGCAGCTGCGTCGTATCGGGAAGCATGACCTTCAATTCGGCCAGTTTGCCCGGATTACCCGTGCAAAGAACGATCCGGCGATCCTTCATGCCTTCGCTTCTTTCCATGGAGGTCGGTTCACCTGTGTTTATGGCCTTCTACACTCCCGGCCGAATACCGATCCGTGAGGGCGAGAGTGATGCATAGGATCGCCAAGACATGCACAGGTACCGTGTAGCGCGACTGGATCACCATGGGCACGTGGATCAGCCACACGTACATGATCATGTAGAGCAGATAGCGTCTTGGGAACCATCGTTCGCGATCGCGAAAGATCGTGTACAAAAGGTATGGCAGGCCCAGCCCGAAACTCACCAGGGTAATGATGAATGGCAATAGCACCTTGGACCATCCGATGATACCTTCAGGTTGACGCACCAGTGGGAACCTGCCGGGCGTTGGCCTGTAAACGATGCGTTTCATCGGCAGGTTGATGTTCGTGACCCAGAGCCGGACGATGGTATACAACCGCGTGGCCAGGTAATAGAAAGGCTCTGCTTTGATCATCGCCTTGTTCTCCTCGTCTATCGCCCTGTTCAAGGCAATGGAATACTGTGCGGAACGGGCCGCGAACCGTTGTGGATGGATCATCATCAGCGGTAAACGAGCACGGTCCTCAACGGTCTTGAACGGATCCGCTGCGGTATGGATCCGCGCCCACTGCTCTTGGTAGCGGGCATAGTGCTCGTGCGCTTCAAGCCCGTTCACCCAAGGAATGAACTCGCGGCCGAAGCTGCTGTGCTGGAAGTAATGCATGGTGCCATACCCCGGCAGACGAAGCTGCCATATGCCCATGTTCTCAAAGACCGCGCTTCCCGATATCGGCACAGGCTTAGGTACTCCGTGATTGACGAAATTCCAATACGCGAATGGAACAGGTCCGAGTAGCGCCGTCCACACCAGGACCATGGCATTGCGACGTAGACCTGACCAGCGTAAGGGACCACGTAATAACAACAAGTCGGCCACCAACACCATCGCGGGAAATAACAACATCACCGGGCGTACCCAGAAAGCCCCCGCCAAGAGGACCGAACGCAGAAGTACCATCCAACGGCTCTCGCGTTCACCATGGTAGGAAAGTGCAATGGCCGAACACAAGAATGACATCAGCACTTCGGGAAAAACCTGGCTCACATAATGCAAGAGTTGCAGCTGTGGGACCATGGCCAGCAAAAAAACGTTCTTGAGAAGGGTACTTTGCGGGTGATGGCGCACCACGTGAAGCACCAACAGCAAGGTGGTGAAGGACAGCAGAGCCTGGGCTATGAATATCGCGGTGATGCTATCGTATGCTCGGAAAAGCACCAGTATGAACATCGGATATCCATGGGTACGATGCGTATCCACTGGTGCAGGATCATAGTGATCGCCCCACACGGAGAAACCACCATTTTCCATGCTCTGCGCAAGGGCCACATAGGTGGGTTCATCGACCGATGGGACATGAGGCAGAAGCACGACCCCCACAAGCATGATCACATGAAGTGCGATCAGGATGGTCGTAAGCCTTTGACTTCGGAGTAATGGACCAGGTCCGAGCAGGCTTCCCATATTGGTTGAATGAACCGGTATGGAATCAAGACGAAGGTTCGCCGCTTCCGTTGCGTAGCGCTGAACTTCAGCTGGTGGCACCACTTCCTTCCACAGCCGCTTCAGACGATTTCCGGGGTGCGGCCACGACCGTGGTTCGAACCGCATACTGTGGCTTACCGCGCTGCATCAAATAGGATCTGCCCAGGTACTCGCCGATAAGGCCCAACGTAAGCAGTTGGATACCGGCGAAGACCAAGACCACCGCCACGATGGACGCCCAACCTTGAGGGGTATCGCTGACGAACCTCTCGAACACCGCGAAAACAGCCAATGAGAAACCGGCTAAGCTGAAGAGCGCTCCGATGAAACTACTTATGCGTAGCGGCATCACCGAGAAGTTCACGAACATCATCATCCAGTGCCTGACCAGTTTGCGGAACGTGTATCCACTGGCACCTTCGGTTCGGGGTTGGTGCACTACAGTGATGCGACCGATCCGTCGCGTGTTCTCCAGTATGAGCCCGTCGATATACGGATAAGGGCCGGTGTAGGTGAGCACTCGATCCCTGAGGAACCGGTTGATGCATCGGAAACTGGAGAGGTAGAGCCCCTTCGGCTTGTCGATCATGAAACGTGCAACGGCATCGTTGAAGCGGCTTCCTAGGTTGCGGAACCACGAGTGCTGCTTGCGTTCGTAACGGGTATACACCACGTCGAGCTCCGGGTGGGCCAAGGCATGTTGGAACACCTTGACCACCTCCGAAGGTGGATTCTGGAAGTCGTCGTCGATATTGATGATGTAGGCCCCACTAGCCGCCGCATAGCCGGCCATCACCGCGTTGTGTTCTCCGAAGTTGCGCGCCAGGTCTATCGCGACCACGGGCATCGGGGCCCTGGCGCAGATCCGCTGGATCACTTCCCACGAATCGTCCGCACTGCAGTCGTTCACCAGCACCACCTCCACCCCACCGTCGATGCGGATCGCGGCCAACTCGTTCACCAAGCGCTCGATAGAACGGGCGCCGTTGTAGACCGGTATGACGATGGAGAGCATCATGACCTGAGCGGCTTGCGGACCACCACGAACGCGGATCCGCCGAAAGGCAAGGGCATACCAGCTTTCAGCAGACCTGCCTCCAAGGACATACAAGCCGTGAAAAGACGGTTGGCCAAGGGATCGAACGGGGTCACATCACTGGCCGCCGGTGCGGGAAGGATCTTGCGGCGGATGACCATGAGCGGGAACAACGCGGTGTTCCAATAGGACGCGAAGATGGGCTGAAAGCCCTGGCGACGCAAGAGGTGC
>DAOORM010000257.1:0-3731 GCA_035389265.1 Flavobacteriales bacterium
CGAGGTGGGCCATGATCAACACGAAGGTGATGCCCAGCACCAAGAGACCAATGCTGCCCAAGCCTTCCGCGCCGAGCATGCGTCCGGCCAGGGCCACCAGGAACAGGTTGGCCAGGGTGATCACCACGCGGGTGGCCACGGTACCGATCACCGGTCGGATCATTCCTCGTAAGCCTTGCTCCTTCGGTTGGGACTGCGCTCCGACGGACCGATCTCGCGCGCTTCAGGGGCATGGCGCAGTCCGTCCACGATGGTGATGTCGCCCATCGCGCAGATGGTGGACACGCCGTTGCCATAGATCGATCCGGCGAACCCTGTGAGCGTCCGGCCTGGCTCTTCCTGGAAGGTGGTCGGGCTCAACTGCACGATGCGGTTGAAGATCACTGCCGGGGCTCGTGGGTCGGTGTTGTCCAAGGAAGGGCGCCAAAGGATCCCCTCGTGCACGAACATGGTCCCTGCTGGCCGACAGCCCGTGCCACTGATGCGTACCGGGTTGTTCACGTGTGCGGTGTACGGTCCATCGAAGGCTGGTGCATGGTAGGCGCGCAGGACACCATCTGGTGCATCCACGTCGGAGCCCATGATCCACCAACGGCCCTCGTATTCCACGCAGGTTGGATTGATCAAAGCCACATCCAACAAGGTCTTCACATGGTCGAGCCCATCGTTGGTCTCCGTCACGCGGAACAGCTCGGTGCGTTGTTGGTGCGGGTAGCTGACGATGGCGTGGATATCGGAACCATGTTGCACTACGAAGGGATAACTCAGGGCTGCTTGGGCCGAGAGCATGGTGCGCGATCGTTTCAGGTTGCCGTCGTTCTTCGGTCGCAGGCGTGCGATGTTGTCGATGCCGCCGAGCCTGTCCATCTTCCGGTACAGCACGTTCAGCTGCCCATCGGCCGCCTGATAGCCGAAAGGCTCCAGTCGGTGGGTGCCCGGCGAGGGACTGGTGAGCCAGCGCACGTTGGTGTTGTGGTCCTCGTCCAACAAGCTTTGGATCGGGTTCGGGAAGATGCCGATGTTCCACTCGCCGGCGTGTACCGGGCGTGGTTTGCCCGAAGTGGCGGCACGCACTTCACTGCTTAACCACAGGAAGAGCAGGGAGATGATGCTGGCCTCTTTGGCCAAGGGCTCAGCGTGGGTCTCGCGCTTGGTGTTCGTGGCATCCCAGGTGCGCCGCATCTCCACCGGCAACCAAGCGCTGCCGAGCAGCATGGCGTCCATGTCCACCCCATCGGTATTGGTGCGTGTGGTGAAGGTGGCGCTCACGCGCTGTCCGGTCCCCGAGCAGAGCAGTGCCACGCTGCTGGGCGGTGGTTCCATCATCCATCGGGCAAATACCGGCAGGCCACTGGATGACAATGGCTGTCCTTGAACGTCGAAGGACCATATGGGCAAGTCCGTGCCCGCTGCGATGTCTTCCGGCAGGGGGAGCAGTGCGAGCAGCACATCCACACCATGGGCTTGCACCGCCTGCAGTTCTTTCGGCGATGGCTGGCTGCCCTTCAACCACACCATCGGGAGATTGCCGAGCATGGTGGAGAGGTCCTCCGCTTCGGCGGCGCGGTGGATGATGAGCTCAGTGAGCCGCGTACCAAGGGCTTCGCGCATGCCACCAGCCGGTGGTGCACCGTCGTGTACATCGGGCACGGCCAGCACACTGAAACGCACCCCTTGCTGCTCCGCCAGGTGCCGCAAACACTGCGCCTGCCAATGGGGTAGGGTGGTCCCTTTGCAATAGATCCCGATGCGGAGTTCGCTCTTCATGCGCTGGCAGGGGCGGTCAAGCTACGTTGATGGATCCTAATGAAGGCCTGGCCCACGGCTTCGGGGCTGAAGCGCTCGTTAACGCTCGCGCGGATCGTGAACGGGTCGTATATCGTGATGTTCTCGGTGATTTGGATCATGGCTGCCGCCAATGCGTTGGTGTCGCCCACGTCGATGAGGATGCCGTTGGTCTCGGTGACGAAACCCTGCGGGCCACCACAGCGCGTAGCGATCACAGGCTTCCCTTGGGCCAAGGCCTCTCCGGTCACCACGCTGAAGGTCTCCACATTGCTGTTGATGATCACAGCGGATGCCTGGGCCAAATGGTCGAGCACTAGCGCGTTCGGCAAACGGCCGAGGAAACGGACACGTTGTGCAACGTCTTCGTCCTGGGCCAGCTCCTCCAGGAAGCTACGGTCCGGACCATCGCCGATCACGGTCAGGCTGAGCTGATCTCGCTCCTTCGCTGCCATGGCCAATGCCCTGATCACGCCGCTCACGTTCTTGGTGCGGTCCACAAGGTCAGCCACCACCATGAAATGCCCGGTGGCCCCGCGTGCGGGCAGCGGTCGGTCCAACCCTGGGATCACGTTCGGAACGACATCGTAGCGCGCACAAAGCCCCAGGTTCTTCAAGCCATCGCCCAGCCAACCCGAGACCGCGGTGATGGCGCGTGCATCTCGGAAGAGCTTGCGGTTCAACGCGTGAAAGACCGGGCCTTTACGCCCGTAGGTGCCGTCGAGGTACTCGCTGCTCTGTTCGCTCAGGATGTACGGGATCCCATACATCCGCTTGATCCAATGCGCCACCAGGGCCGGCCGAACGAGAATGTGGACATGGACCAGTTCGGGCGTACCTCTTTCCTGAAGGACCGTCTGCCAGCCGGCCATCGCCGCTTTCCAGTAACGGCGCAGGTTCACCAGTTTCCGCAAGGGTTTCACCGGGCTTTGGCTGGTGCGGTAACGCGAACGGATCACGATCAGATCATCGGCATCGGCACGCGCCACGCCGGTGGGTAGTTCCGGATCGCCTTCAATTAGCAAAACGGTCACCTTGGTGAAGCGGGCCACCGCCTGTACCTGCTTGCGGATGAAGTCGCCCAGCTGTGGGTCGCGTGCGTTCGGCCACCACTTGGGGAGGACGAGGACGTGCGGTGTTTCCGCCGCTGCACCGGGGCTGCTTGGCATGGGCCGCGAAAAGTACGCCGAAGCCCAGCCGCCGGACGTGGGTGTTGGCACCTTCGCGCTATATTTGCGGCCCCGTTGCTCCGGTGGCGGGAAATGGTGGTTGTAGCTCAGTTGGTTAGAGCGCCGGATTGTGGTTCCGGAGGTCGCCGGTTCAAGCCCGGTCTACCACCCCAAAGCCCCGCAAGGGGCTTTGTCGTTCTATACACTGGAGTCGCAAGCTGTTCGCATGGAGTTAGGCGTGGACGCACGGACGCATTGAGCGGCCGTCGCCACGGATAGACCTTGCCCTTCGCTTTTTCAAGGATCAAGCGGGCCCTATCACCTCCGTATCACTCGCGGAATGTTTGGCGTTCTGGAGCACTGTGCCCAAATGCCAGGTGATCATGCGGCTATGAGTGGCTTTCCGCTTGGGGCAAGCCTCAAGTGCGCAGATGGCGCAACTGCTGGGTAGGCAGGGGTCCATGTGGATGAAGAGCTCCACTTCGCGCTGGCAGCGTTCATTCACCAGCCGCTCCATGAACGCGATCTCCTCATGGGCCTGTTCCAAGCTGTAGTACCACGGCAGCGTCACATGGCAATCGATATGGAGCACGGGTCCGTATTGGATCATCCGGAAGTTGTGTACGTCCACCCATTGCGGCTTGCGGTGTTCCTGCAGTACGGCGATCACTCGCGCGGCGAGGTCCAGGTCGGCGTCGTCCATGATGCCCGCCACCGCCTGGCGCAGGACTTGTGCCCCGCTGTAGATGATGAACAAAGCGAAGACCATGGCGAACA
>DAOORM010000258.1:0-3709 GCA_035389265.1 Flavobacteriales bacterium
ACCTTCGACATCGGCACAGGCATGGGTGGGGGTGTGGTCACCGCCCTCGCCATCCAATCCGATGGCAAGATCATCGCAGCTGGAGCATTCAACACGTTCAATGGCGTTGCTCAGAACAGGGTGGTCCGCTTGAACACGGATGGCAGCCGTGACGCGACCTACAACATCGGCAGCGGCCCCAACGCGGACGTGTACGCATTATCGATAGACCAGGATGGCCGTGCAGTGATCGGCGGCGGTTTTGGAACGGTTAATGGCATCACACGGTCAGGCATCGCGCGCTTGACGACCACGGGCGCTGTGGATACCTCATTCAACCCGGGTGGTGGTTTCAATGGCTTGGTCTACGCAGTGGCGCACCAGCGCGATGGAGGCATCCTCGTGGGTGGCACCTTCACGAGCTACAACGGCTCCATCCCCGCAGCACGTATCGCACGGCTTCAGCGCAACGGCACCTACGATGCGACATTCGTGACCGGTACCGGTTTCAACAGTTGGGTGTACACCATCGCGTTGCAAGGTGATGGGAAGATCCTCGCGGGTGGTGACTTCACATCCTACAACGGTGGCACGCGCAACCGTCTCGCAAGGCTGAATACGAATGGTTCGCTCGATGGAAGCTTCAACACGGGGACAGCGTGCAGCAACTGGGTCTATGCCATCACGTGGCAACCAGAAGGCCGGGTCACGGCGGCCGGTGGATTCACCTTTTTCAACGGCAGTGCGCGGAATCGTATCATCCGTCTGAACTCCGTTTGCGACGAAAGCCTCGCGCTCACCTTGCGCACCGATGCCTTCGGGGCACAAACGAGCTGGGAGTTGCTCGGCGAAGGATTCACCTATCCGATCTGCAGTGGAACCGGCCTTGCCAGTTCCACCGAGACCACCGTATCGTGCTGCGTGCCCTATGGACCGCTACGTCTGCGTGTACTGGACAGTGCTGGCGATGGTATGACCAGCGGTGGGTACGTGCTCCACGATGCATCCGGTCGCCGGGTGATCGACAACCGGGATGATGGCGTCTTCGGTAGCGAAAGCAGCATCGCCGCGAACGGCTCGTTCTACCTGCCCATGGGTGCTGGTAAGCCGATCTTCACCGCGTGTGATAAGCTCGATTGGGTCAGCTCACAATATATGGTGGCCAGTGCGTTGCCGGAAGTGAGCGCACAGTGGGGTGTGGGCGACCAGACCGATGATGGCTATGAGTTCTGGTGGTACGATCCAGATGGCACGTATTCGCAACGCAAGTTCCGGAGTCACGCCACCTCGGATGGTTTCGGTACCGGAGCATTGCGCGCCTGCCACCAACGACTGAGCTGGTTCCCGGCCACGAACCCTATCCCTCAAGGAGTGCTGTTGAACGTGAAGGTGCGCGGGCGCGTCAACGGAGTGAACATGGAGTGGGGCACGGCCTGCCGCTTCAAGTTGGATCCCGTGGCTGCAGCATGCCCACAAACCCGCTTGATCAACATCCCGGGCCACCAGTACTTCTCGTGTGGTGTCACCAAGCCACGGAACAAATTCGTTACGGCCATGGCGGTCCCACAGGCGAACAAGTATGAGTTCGAGTTCACCAACGCGAGCTTGGGTTATTCGCACACCATTCAGTCCAACAATTACCACCGCTACCTCAACTGGACCACGAACCCCTTGGTGGCAGGGCAGACCTATAATGTGCGTGTGCGTGCCAGCCGCGATGGAGGCGTGAGCTTCTGTCCCTGGGGCGATGTATGCACGGTCACCATCGCTGCAGCTGCGCAAGGTGGCAGTTCGAGCATGATGGTGCAGGATGATGATGTGGAGTTTAACCTTTGGCCAAATCCAAGCACGGGCGACCAAGTAGCCCTTAGCGTGAATGGGCTGGTAGGTCCAACCACTGATATCGAACTCACCGTGATCGATGGAATGGGTCGCCTAGTACACCAGCGCAGCATCAGTACGGAGGGGCCGCAGTGGCAAGGCGATCTGCAGTTTCCCAGCACCCTGCCCACCGGCCAGTATTTCTTGCGCTACCGGATCGGCGATACTATGAGGACGCAGCGCTTCGTCGTCACGCACTAGTTCGCATCACTCCGAAGCCGGGCGAGGATCACCATCTTCGTCCGGCTTTTCATTTCCGTGTATCATGGCTGACCAAAAGTCCAAGGAACGTTGTCCGTGGTGCCTCAAGGATGAGGTGTACATGGCCTACCACGATGAGGTCTGGGGCCATCCCGAGCATGATGACCGCAAGCTCTTCGCGAAGTTGATCCTCGACGGTGCTCAAGCCGGACTGAGCTGGTATACCATACTCATCCGTACTGAAGGTTATGCGAAGGCGTTCGATGGTTGGGACGCTGAACGCATCGCACGCTACGGAAAGAAGGATGTGGAGCGGCTCATGCAAGACCCGGGGATCATCCGCAACAGGCAGAAGATCGAGAGCGCGATCAAGAACGCGCAGGCCTATCTGCGCATCATGGAAAGCGGGCATGGCGCCTTCGATGCCTTCGTATGGAAGCATGTGGGTCATGAACCGATGATGAACAGGTGGACATCCAGCGCGCAAGTGCCCGTGAACACCCCGGAGAGCGATGCGTTGAGCAAGGACTTGAAGAAGGCCGGGTTCTCCTTCGTGGGCACCACCATCGTGTATGCCTACATGCAAGCCATCGGCATGGTGAACGATCACCTGTTGGGTTGTTGGCGCCGGAACGTGTAGAAGCCGGAGGGCTGGGTTACCTTGTGGGCATGTCCAGTCTGGTGGTACCGGTGCGTGTGGCCACGGTGGAGGCCGCCGTCCACTCGGAGCGCGAGGACCTTTTGGTGGTCGAAGAACCGCTGGAGATCCGCTTGGGGTTCGGCGCCTTGGAAGACCGCAAGGAGATCCGGTTGAGCGTGACCATGCGCACTCCAGGTCACGACGAGGAGCTTGTTCGGGGTTTCCTATTCACGGAAGGTATCGTCCAGGATCAGCGGAGGATCCTGCGCATCGTCCAGTGTCAGCATGTAAAGGCCGAAGAGCTTGGCAATGTCATGCGTGCTGAACTGGATCCGACCATGGAGGTGGACCCAGCACAGTGGCAGCGCAATTTCTACACCACCAGCAGCTGTGGTGTTTGTGGGAAGAGCAGCATCGATGCGGTGCACGTGCAGTGTCAACAGCGCATCATCCCGTTCGGGCCCATCGATAGCGCCCTCATCACTGGACTTCCGGAGCGCATGCGCGATGGGCAGACCGTGTTCCGCCATACCGGAGGCATCCATGCGGCTGCGCTGTTCAGCAGGAAGGGAGAACTTCTCTTGCTGCGCGAGGATGTGGGCCGGCACAATGCCGTGGACAAGGTGATCGGAGCAGCACTGGGAACGAACCTGGCCCTGGCGGACACCTTGCTCTTGGTGAGCGGCCGAGCGGGTTTCGAGCTGGTTCAGAAATGCGTGGTGGCCGGTATTCCCTTGATGGCCGCGGTCGGCGCCCCTTCTTCGTTGGCCGTACAGCTGGCCAAGGGCAGCGGCCTCACGTTGATCGGCTTCCTGCGCGGTGAGCGCTTCAATCGATATGCACCATGACGGACAAGACCATCCCACACACCAAACGGATAGCAGCGTTGATGAAGGAACGGATCGCCGTGGTACCGTATGATCCTGAATGGCCGCAGCGCTACGCCGAGTTGGAGCTGCGCTTGAAGAAGCTGCTGCCGAAGAACCTCGTGCAACGCATCGCGCACAT
>DAOORM010000259.1:0-3700 GCA_035389265.1 Flavobacteriales bacterium
TTGATCTCGTTCAACTTGAACAGGGCTTCCACCGGCGTTAGCGTGTTGATGTCCAACTCCATGATCTCCTGGCGGATGCGCTCCAACGCGGGGTCGTCCAACTGGAAGAAGCTCAGCTGCAGTTCGCGTCCGATCCCTTCCCCCGATGCCTTGTGCGCCAATTGTGGACCATCCACCGAGGGTGCAGCGCCCAGGTCGCCGCCGTGGCTCGCCTCCAAGTGGGCCAGCACCTTCACGGCCCGTTGTACCACCTTGGTGGGCATGCCCGCCATCTGGGCTACGTGGATACCGAAACTGCGATCGCTGCCACCTGGGGTTAGCTTGCGCAGGAACAGCACCTTGCCATCGACCTCCCGCACGGCCACGTTCGCATTGTGGATGCGCGGGAAAGTCGCTGCCATTTCGTTCAGTTCGTGGTAGTGCGTGGCGAACAAGGTCTTGGCCCGACCGGGATGCTCGTGCAGGAATTCGGCGATGGCCCAGGCGATGGAGATACCATCATAGGTGCTGGTACCGCGACCGATCTCATCCAACAACACCAGGCTGCGATCGCTGAGGTTGTTGAGGATGCTGGCCGTTTCATTCATCTCCACCATGAAGGTGCTCTCGCCGGTGGACAGGTTGTCCGAAGCGCCGACGCGGGTGAAGATGCGGTCCACCGTGCCGATGGTGGCGGCCGATGCCGGAACGTAGCTGCCGATCTGGGCCAGCAGCGTGATCAAGGCGGTCTGCCGCAACAAGGCCGACTTACCGCTCATGTTCGGCCCGGTGATCATGATGATCTGGCGCGCGTCGGGATCCAGCAGCAGGTCATTGGCCACATATGGCACACCGGGCGGTAGCTGTTGCTCGATCACCGGGTGCCGCGCATCGCGGAGGTCCAATACGCGGTCCGCACCGATCACTGGTCGGCAGTACTTCCACGCGAGCGCCGTCAGCGCGAAGCCGCGCAGCACGTCCCATTCCGCCAGCGCCAAGGCCGCGTTCCGGATCAGGCCCACTTGAGCCACCACCTCTTCCACCACCAACCGGAAATGCTCCGCTTCCAAGGCGAGGATGCGCTCTTCGGCACCCAGGATCTTCTCTTCGAGGGTCTTGAGCTCGTCGGTGATGTAGCGCTCGGCACCCACCAAGGTCTGCTTGCGCACCCAGTCCGGCGGAACTTTGTCCTTATGGGTGTTGCGCACCTCCAGGTAGTAGCCGAAGACATTGTTGAAGCCCACCTTCAACGAGGGGATGCCCGTGCGTTCGCTCTCGCGGCGCTGCGCTTCCAACAACAACTCCTTGGCATGGCCGCTCACGTGGCGCAGCTCGTCCAATTCGGGGCTCACGCCCGTGCGGATGACACCGCCTTTGGCCGGATTCACCGGCGGGTCCTGCTCGATGGTGGTGGCGATCCGGGCCGACAAGGTCTCGGGCACCGCGATACGAAGGATACTGCCCCGTTCGCTTAGCAATCCTAGTACACGCTGCGCCGCATCGAGTGCGATGTGGACCTGGAGCAGTTCGCGCGGGTTGATGCGACCTGCCGCTGCTTTCCCCGCCAAGCGTTCGAGATCACCGATGCTGCGTAGTTCATTGCCCAAGGCTTCCGTGAACACCGCATCGCCAACGAGGTCCTCCACGCGATCGAGCCTTGCATCGATCTCGCCCGTATCGATCAGCGGGAAGAGGATCCAACGTTTGAGCAGCCTTGAACCCATGGGGGTGACGCAGCGATCGACCGCGCTCTGCAGCGTGCGTGCCCCATCGTTCACGGTGCTCACCAGTTCGAGGTTGCGCACGGTGAACCGATCAAGGCCCACATAGGTCTCGGGCCTGATCCACCCGATGCGATCGATGTGCGCCAACCGGTCATGGCGCGTTTCCCCCAGGTAGTGCAGGATGGCGCCCGCCGCTCGTTGCCCTAAGCGGAGCTCTTCGATCCCGAACCCCTTCAGCGTGGCCGTGGAGAATTGGCGAAGCAGGCGCTCGCGGGCGAAGTCATCGGTGAACGCCCAGTCATCCAGCGCGAAGGTGTTGTAGGTCCCACATGCACTCAACAGGACTTGGTCCCTTGTACCCTTGGGGAAGAGAAGCTCGCTCGGTGCATGTCGATCGACCAGGCGACAGGCTTCTTCACCCTCCTCTTCCGCCACGAGGAATTCACCCGTGGTGACATCAAGGAAAGCCAGGCCATACCGGCCGTTGTGTCCGCAGATGGCGGCCAGCCAGTTGTTGGCCCGGTGATCCACCACTTGATCGCTGTAGGAGACGCCGGGGGTAACGACCTCGGTGACCCCGCGCTTCACGATGGTCTTGGTCAGCTTCGGATCCTCCAGTTGGTCGCAGATGGCCACCCGGTAACCTGCACGCACCAGCTTCGGCAGGTAGGTTTCCAGCGAATGGTGGGGAAAGCCGGCCAGCTCCATCTCGGCATTACCGCCATTGTTGCGCTTGGTCAGGGTGATGCCGAGCACACCCGACGCGGTGATCGCATCGCTCCCGAAGGTCTCGTAGAAATCGCCCACGCGGAAGAGCAGGAGGGCATCGGGATACTTCGCTTTGATGCTGCCGTACTGCTGCATCAAGGGGGTTTCTGCGGACTTGGCCATGATCGAAGCGCCTACTTTCGCCTGCCATTCTGAGCCATCGGCGAAGCCCGCCAAGGTACTCACAACACCCCGGGCGCGTACCCCTTCCACTACTCCCGATCTCCACATTTTCCGAACACATGCCCGCCTCCGACCGCAAGCTTTCGATGGACGAACTCGCCAGGCCTAGTGCCGCCGAGCACCACGACCGGCCCAAGCGGCCCATCCGCTTGGTGCTGGATGATGTGCGCAGCCGCCATAACGTGGGGTCGATCTTCCGCACGGCCGATGCCTTCGGCGCGGAGGGTCTGGTGCTTTGTGGATTCACCCCGCAGCCACCCCATCGGGAGATCGAGAAGACCGCCCTGGGGGCTACCCTATCGGTCCCCTGGATGGCCGCCCCATCCACTGTTGATGCCGTGCGCGGCCTTCAAGCCGAAGGTTATCGGGTGCTGGCCGTGGAGCAGACCGTTGAGGCCATGGCCTTGCCAGCGGTCCGGATCGATCCGGAACAACGCCTCGCTTTGGTGTTCGGCAATGAGCTGAACGGGGTTGCAGAGGAGGTCATCGCCGCTTGTGACGGGTGCTTGGTGATCCCCCAGCACGGCAGCAAACACTCCCTGAACGTCTCGGTCTGTGCAGGTGTGGTCCTCTGGCATTGTCTCCAGGCAGGGGGCTGATGCAACTTTTCCGGCCTGCTGCGTAGAAAGGCCCGATATGCTTCAACAACACCGTGGTGATAGTCGGCTGCCGCACAATGACCCGTGCGGTCGAGTAATCCTACTTTCGTTGTGACAGGCGCCCCGCCCATGATACCACGCTACGCCCGGAAGGCTGCCTACCTACTGACCCTATGCCTGCTCAGTACAGGGCCGTTGAGTGCTCAGTACTTCAGGCAGTCCAACTATTGGAAGACCCAGCGCCGTGAGATCAGCCTAGGTTTCGGACTTTCCAACTTCCTGGGTGAACTGGGGGGCCGTGACCAGATCGGATCACCCTTCGTTTGGGACCTGGAACTCAGCCAGACTCGGCCCGCACTGCACATCGATTATCGCTACTACCTGGCCCGGAAGATGGCCATGCGCGCCCGGCTCACCTACGGCATCCTGGCCGGGAACGACAACCTC
>DAOORM010000260.1:0-3697 GCA_035389265.1 Flavobacteriales bacterium
CGCCCAGCACCCAGGGCCAGCAAGCTCCGCAGTTCACTGGAAAAGAGGAAGCGGCCGTCCACCTCGCTCCAGAGCAGGGGCTTCACCCCGAACCGGTCGCGGGCCAGGAAGAGGGTGTCATCCTGCGCGTCGTGGATGGCCAGGGCGAAGAAGCCGTTGAGGTCGTGCAGGAAGGCGGGGCCCTTCAAGCTGTACAAGCGCAGGATGATCTCCGTGTCGCTGGTACTGCGGAAGGTATGGCCCTTGGCTTCAAGATCCGCGCGAAGCGCTTGGAAGTTGAACACCTCGCCGTTGAAGGCGATGGTATACCGTCCACCATTGTCGGCGAAGGGCTGGTGCCCGTTGCTGCTGGTGTCGATGATGCTGAGGCGGCGGTGGCCCAGTACAGCGCTGCCGTTGGTGTAGATGCCTTCGTCATCCGGACCGCGGTGCGCGATGCACTGCAGGGCGGCGTGGATACGTTCACCCGTTGCGGGGCGCGCGTGGTCGATCTGGAAGGTTCCGGCTATGCCGCACATGGTGTACTTGGTCGTTCGTGTCCACCTGTTGGGTGCATGCCGTGGGCATGCACGTAGCGGGCGACGTGAACGTCGCCCCTACAGGTGGATCACCTCTCCGTACGCTGCTGCCGCCGCCTCCATGATGGCTTCGCTCATGGTGGGGTGGGGGTGTACGGTCTTGATGATCTCGTGGCCCGTGGTCTCCAACTTGCGGATGCTCACGCACTCGGCGATCATCTCGGTGACGTTGTACCCGATCATGTGCGCGCCGAGCAGCTCGCCGTACTTGGCGTCGAAGATCAGCTTCACGAAACCGTCCTTGGCACCGGCCGCGCTGGCCTTGCCGCTGGCGCTGAAGGGGAACTTGCCCACCTTGATCTCCAAGCCTTTCTCCTTGGCCTGTTTCTCGGTGATGCCCACGCTGGCCACTTCGGGGCTGCAATAGGTGCAGCCGGGGATGTTGCCGTAGTCCAAGGGCTGCGGGTGGTGGCCGGCGATCTGCTCCACGCAGATGATGCCTTCGGCACTGGCCACGTGCGCCAATGCCTGACCCGGGGTCACATCGCCGATGGCGTAGTAGCCCGGCATGTTGGTGGCGTAGAACTCGTTCACCTTGATCTTGCCTTTGTCGGTGACGATGCCCACTTCTTCCAGGCCGATGCCTTCGAGGTTGGCGGCGATGCCCACGGCGCTCAGCACCACGTCGGCTTCGATCTTCGTTTCGCCCTTGGCGTTCTTCACGGTCACGATGCAGCCTTTGCCCTTGGTGTCCACGTTGGTCACCTCGCTGGCGGTCATCACCTCGATGCCCTGCTTCTTGAAGCTCTTCTCAAGCTGCTTGCTCACGTCCTCATCTTCCACCGGCACGATGTTGGGCATGAATTCCACCAGCGTCACCTTGGTGCCGATGGCGTTGTAGAAGTAGGCGAACTCGCTGCCGATGGCACCGCTGCCCACCACCACCATGCTCTTGGGCTGGTCGGCCAGCACCATGGCTTCGCGGTAGCCGATGATCTTCTTGCCGTCCTGGGGCAGGTTGGGCAGCACGCGGCTGCGGGCGCCGGTGGCGATGATGATGTGTTTGCCTTCCACCACCTGCTTCTTCCCGTCGGCGCCGGTCACTTCGATCTTCTTGCCGGGCTGGAGCTTGCCGGTGCCCATGACCACGTCGATCTTGTTCTTCTTCATCAAGAACTGCACGCCCTTGCTCATGCCGTCGGCCACTCCGCGGCTGCGGGCCACGATGGCTTTCATGTCGGCGCTGCCGCCGTTCACGGTGATGCCGTAGTCGGCGGCATGGCTGAGGTACTCGAACACCTGGGCGCTCTTGAGCAGGGCCTTGGTGGGGATGCAGCCCCAGTTGAGGCAGACGCCGCCGAGGGCTTCCTTTTCAACGATGGCGGTCTTGAGGCCGAGTTGGCTGGCGCGGATGGCGGCCACGTAGCCGCCGGGGCCACTGCCGAGAACGATGACGTCGTAGCTCATCGGGAGGTGTTGCTGGTTCAGGTTGGGCGGCAAAAGTACCCATCCTGGGGGAACGGCCGTTCCTCGGCTAGGATGAGATACTATTCCACCTTTTGCTTCGCCAACTCCTCCTGTTGTCGGGTCTTCCGCCATCCCCCTCGGCTCGGGTGGTGACCACCTCTGGCCAGGCCTGGGCTTACCAAGACAGCCACCGGCTCGCGAGGGCCCACAATGACGGCGCTCCTGGATGAGTGCGGTGTGCTTCGCCGAGCGAGTGCGATTTCCACCTTTTGCTTCGCCAAAAGGTGGAGCCAAAAGGCGACCACGATCCAAGCCGCAGCCCGCCTCGCTCAGGCCCGCAGCACAGGCCCCCGAGGCGGGTGCGGCCGCGCGGATCGTGGACACCTGCCGCACGTGTTACCTGCTAGTTAGGTGCTTTGCTGATCGATGTATCAGGTACCTAGCTCAGACGCTGGAGAACCCTTTGGGCGAAGGCAACCTCTCTTCGCGGTTGGGTGTGTGTACACTCTTTTGGATGAGTCCGTTGGGCTTCGCCGAGCGAGTGTGATTTCCACCTTTTGCTTCGCCAACCCCTCCTATTGTCGGGGCTTCCGCCATCCCCACGCCCACAGCACGCTCCATCGGCCAGCTCGGTTCTTTCCGATGGGGTCTGCACGATCTGCCAGCTGTGTAGTGAGGGACGTCGAGGGCAGCCACCCTGTGCCGCTACCTTCGCACCTTCCTTCCGAAAGAGCTCCGCACTACGCATGTCCCAAGACCCCTTCAACACCGCACCAGCCCCTTCCACGTTGCTCAAGGTCCTCGTGTGGGTCGTGCTTTTCACCACGGGGTTCGTGTTGTTCCTGAACGTGCTGGAAGTGGTGGTGCCGCCCGAACCCGTGGCGGTGATGGAGGCCTTCGACGCCACCTTGGAACGCTTCAGCACCAACACCGACGCCACCACAGCTGAGTTGATGGAGCAGGTGCGTGCGATCCAGTTGCGGCTGGTGGAAGGCGGTCGCCTGTTGGCCCTGATAAAAGCCGCGGGTTGTTTGTCGGCCATGGCCGGCGCGTGGATGATGCGGCGGCTGGATAAGCGCGGCTTCCACCTCTATGTGATCGGCGGACTGGTGTGGAGCTTCGCGCCCATGGTGGTGGCGGGCGGCAACGTGTTCACCTGGGTCACGGCCTTCCTCTATGGCGCGGTGTGCTTGTTCTTCACGGTGCTCTTCGCCTCGCGGCTGAAGGAGATGCGGTAGGGATGGTCTTGGAACGCTGGTGACGCTGATTTGGCTGATTGACGCGGATCTGAGTGTGGGTATCAACGCTATCCTTCACTTTCTTCGCAATGAGCTGTAGCTGATCCGTGCGGCCTTCGGGTGGCAGGTGTCATTCCCTTAACGATCAACCATTACCTTCGGCGAGCACCAAACCCAACACCGATGACCACAGCCTACGCAGAAGCACCCGCCACCCGGCCCACCTTGCTCACCATCCTCTGCATCCTCAGTTTCCTCTTCGGCATCTGGGGCGTGTGGGGCGGCGTGCAAAGCGCCTTCACCGACAAGGCGCAGCGCGATCTGGAGGAAACGAAGGCCGAAATGGAGAAGGCCATGGCCACCATGGAAGGCCAGGGACCTGGTGCTGAAATGATGACCAAGATGGGCGATGCCGCCATCGCCTTGGGCGAGAAGAGCGTGGAGAACGCCAAGCCCATCGGCTACAGCACCATC
>DAOORM010000261.1:0-3694 GCA_035389265.1 Flavobacteriales bacterium
CATCGCCCTCGGCGACGATTCGCTGAAGTTCAAAGGCGCCCGCTTCACCGATGGGTTCACCACCGTACAGGACAGCGGCACCTTCGTGGCCTGGGATTGCAATGGTTTCCGCGCGGTGACCTTCGATGCGGAATACCGCTTCAGCCGTGAGAAGCTGCGCGAAGACCTGGCGAACGGCGAAGAAGGACCGCGCAAGGTGATCGGTGCACTACGGGTGCGGACCGGACGCGGTGGCCTCATGGGCCGCATGGACATGAACACGGCCTTCCACCTGAACGAGGCGAAGAGCTGGGGGTTCGATGTCCAGGAAGCATGGCTTGATCTCGCGAGCTACACCAACCCTCCGGATATGCAATTGCCACAGGCGCACTTCCTGGCCAGTGCACACATGCAGGAGGATGGCACCGTGGATCCCGCGTGGACCGGGGTGTACGTGGAACGCACCATGCTGCGCCTGCCACCGACCATCGAACGTTTCCAAGGCACCGGCCGTGTGACCGCGCAGGTGGACGACTTCATCTACGAGTTCGGAACGGGTATTTCGGCGCAATTCAAAGTGGCCAACATCCTCGACGCCAACGAAGGCAACCTCGATGGTTGGGGCTTCTCGCTGGACACGTTGCAGATGGACATCGTGGTGAACACCTTCAGCCAAGGCGGATTCAAAGGACGCATCAAGATGCCCTTCACCGATACGTTGCTCGTGTACTCCGGTATGATCCAGCACGATCCACAGACGGAGGATGTGCGCATGGAATTCCTGCTGCACCCGGATGGAACGCTGAACGTGCCGATGTACGTAGCGCATGCCGAGCTCTACGAAACCAGCACCGTGCGCGCCATCTTCGGCGATGCCAGCACCGGCAACAGCGCGCGGGCCGAACTGAACGGGAAGTTGAGCATCGATGTGAACGCACCCGCTCAACTGAAGATCAACTTCCGGGACATCGGCTTCCAACAACTCTACTTCCAGACCAACGACCCGTACACGAACGTGGACCAGAGCGGTGTATTCTCGCTGGTGAGCCCGCAGAAATTCCTTGCTGATGACGGCCCGCGACCGGATGACGAGGAGGAAAGCTCCGGCGGAAGTTCCGGCGGTTTCCCGGTGAGCATCACCCGGGTGACGACCGAACGACGTAACTCCGAAGGCGGTGTGATGGCAGGCATCGGGTTCGACATCAACCTGGACCTGAGCGGGCAGACCAACATCTTCGTGGCCACCACGCGCATCGCGGTGCTCGGGCAGCTCAACACCACGGCCATCCACCAATGGGGACACCACAGCATCGAGTTGGATTCCATCGGCGTGACGGGCGAGACCGGTGCGGTGAAGATCATCGGTGGCTTGCGCTGGTACCACGACGATCCCGTATACGGCAACGGTATCAATGGGCTGGTGAACGCCTGGTTCATGAAGGGGGCATTGCAAGTACGTGCCGCCGCGCAATTCGGAACGGTGAACAGCATGCGCTACTGGTACGCCGATGCCATGTTCGCCAAGGAAGGTGGCTTCTCGCCCGGACAGCCCTTCAACGTCTACGGCTTCGGTGGTGGTGCGTGGTACCATATGCGCCGGACCACTGACCTGCCGAGTGCACAACAGGTGACACAAGCAACGATCGCCGCTCAGGATGATGACGACTACACGCCTGGCCTCACGCTCACCAGCATCCGGTTCGTACCCGATGCCGCCATCAGCTTCGGATTCCAAGCCACCGTCATCTTCGGCGATGGCGCCAGTGGTCGCGCGTACAATGGCGACCTCACAGCAGGCATGTCCTTCAGCGAGAGCGGTGGCGTGAACACGGCCTTCCTCAACGGCAACGTGTACATGATGAGCGAACGGAACGATCGCACCTACGTGCCTATTCGCGGCAGTGCAGAGATCACCTTCGACTTCCCCAACGATGTCTTCCAGGCCAACTTCGCCATGAAGGTCACCATCGGCAGCGGCCTTGTCACGGGGACCGGACCGGACGACCTGGCAGGTGCGGCCGAACTATTGATCACGCCGGATACCTGGCACCTTTTCGTGGGAACACCGCAGACGCCAGTGGGGCTGGACTTCCTCGGGCTGTTCTCCACCACCAGCTATTTCATGGTAGGCAAAGGACTCCCCGATCCGCTGCCACCGGACTCGGCCGCGGTGCTCGCGTTGCTCGGCAACACCGACTTCAACTGGCCTGCGGGCGTGGATGAAGCCAATGGCATTGCCTTCGGGGCACGTGGCGCGTTGGATCAGAAGTTCGACTTCTACCTCTTGCGGATGCACTTGCAAGCGGGCCTGGGCTTCGACATGGCCTTCGTTTCCGCCGCCAACATGACCTGCGAGGGCATCGCCGATCCCGGCATTGCGGGATTCTACGCCACCGGTCAAGTGTTCGCTTACCTCGGCGGAAGTGTGAGCCTTCATGTGGACGTGTGGTTCGCCGAGGGCGATTTCGAGATCATGAACATCGCTGCGGCGGCGCTGCTACAAGGCGGCTTCGCGGATCCCAACTGGGTGCGTGGCGAAGTGGGTGGACGGTACAGCATCCTGGGCGGAATGATCGACGGGTCGTTCAACTTCCCGTTCTCGGCAGGCCACCCCTGTGACGATTTCGGGGCGGGTGCTTTGGCAGGCCTTGATCCCATCGGCGACATCACACCGCGCCATAACGACGGCATTACGCCCGGAAGCACCCCCGTGGACGTGGGAGCTAACTGCGAAGTGGCGTTGAACATGAAGCTGAACACGCCGTTCAACCTGAAGGAGTACCGATCCAATGGCAGCTCCTACTGGCGTACGTTCCGCTTGGTACTCGATGGTGTGAGCCTGAAGAAGGCGGGCAACGAACAGCAGACCAGCCAGGAGATCGCTGCATCGAAGGATCAAGTCCTGGTCATCCCCGCTCGCTACTTCGACCCACTTACCAGATACACGTTCAATGTGCGGTTGCGTGCCGAGGAACGCAGCAACGAAGGCGTTTGGACAACAGCGATCACCCAAGGAGAGTCGGCCATCTGGGACACCACTGTCACGTTCAAGACCGGCGAAGGGCTGAAAGAGATCCGCGAACAGGACCTGCTGTACACCTATCCTTTCATCGGCCAGCGTTACGTGCTTCAGGACGAATGCCGTGCCGCGATCATCCACTGCAAGGCCGATCTGTCCGGTCAGGATGCGATCTTCGGACAGGCTCCACAAGGTCGTGTTCGCATCTACAAGATGATGTTGACACCGCTCGCCGGGGGGCCGACCATCTCCTGCCCCATCGATCCGTTCCTGAACGACAACGCACCCACCACGCTCTCCTTCGCGCTACCACAACTGCTGAACAGCAAGATCTATGTGGCGCAGGTGATCTACCGGGATAGTCTGGTGCAGTCCGGCACCGGGCCACAAGCATACATCCCGTTGGCCGACCTGGGCATGATGTCCACCGCTACCAGCAGTACGAGCACCACCAGTCAACAAGGCCACACCTTCCATCTGCGGCAGCGCCGGTTGAGCGGATACTCCGTAAGGGCGAATGAGAAACTGCTCTTCACCTATTACTTCCGCACATCGGCCCACAACACCATCGCTGCCAAGGCGGCCGCGCTCACCAATAGCACCACCTTCCTCGAAAGCGATGGTGCCACCCCCCCGCGGGAAACACTCCGTCCGGATCTCCAAGGCGAGTCCTTCGATGTGTTCGATGTGAACGGC
>DAOORM010000262.1:0-3690 GCA_035389265.1 Flavobacteriales bacterium
GTAGGAGCCACCACCGGTGTTGTTTCGCGCGGATGCCCGCCAAGCGGTTGCGCCAGCCCCACGATGTCTCACGGCCCCGCACCCAGAAGATCAATGCCACGGCCATCAACACGCCACCGAAGGCCCACCAATAGGCTTTGAACCAGTACCACGCCCGCAGCGAGGTGCCATAGGTGTTCATGTCGGAGTACGGATCGCTGGGAGCGGAATTGAAGTTGGCCAGTCGTGTGCTCACGTCCAACGCGTTCAACAGAATGCCATTGCCGATCAGGAAGACGATGAACACCGCATAACCCACATACTTGTTGTTCACCAGCACGTGGATCATGAAGGCGAGCGCGGCCATCACGGCCATGCCCACCAGGTTGGGCAGGATGTAGTTGCCTAGGTAAACGCCAGGCTCCAACTGGGTGTACCCGTTCAGGAGTTGGAAGATCATACCGCCGATGGTGGTGATGACCAGCAACACGGCGAGCAACAGGATGAGCGCCGTGTACTTGCCAAGGAGCCCGATGCCCAAGGGGATGGGCGTGGCGTCGTGCACCTCATCGAACTTCGGTTCGCGTTCCTTCCACACCAGCAGACCGCTGTAGAAGGTGATGAGGATCATCAGGAAGAGCGAGAAGGAGCCTTCGGTCACCTCGTTGACGTGGTAGGTCACCGGGTAGATGGTGTTCTCGTACAGCGAGGTGGAGAACGATAGGCTCAGGAACATGTTGAGCAGGCCGATGCCGGTGACCAGCAGGAAGGCCGTACCGCGGAGCATGCCGGTGAGGTCGTTCCACACGATGCGTCGCCATTGGCGGATGCGTGCGGTGGTACCATGTTCCCGTTGCACCACGGGCACTGGGGCCGATGCGGCGCGCAACGCAGTGATGTCCGCGGTCGCGGCGATGGGCTTGGCCTTGGTGGCTCGGTCGGTGAAGCTGAAGCGCCAGTAGCTGAACAGGAATACGGCCGCAGCGATGATGATCCAGACGATACGGTTCCAGAGGAACACACCGTTCATGGGTAGGAGCAGGGTGTTCTTGTCATCCACCGTCCAGTAGCGGCTCACCAGCTCGAACGCTGTCCCTGCGAAAGGGTCGAGCATCGCTGCGAGCGTCTGGTTCTCCATTTCGCCCATGAAGGTGCCGGCCACGCCATTGCCCACCATGATGACGATGGCGGTGATGAAGGCCGCTGCCGTGCTGCGCACCAGAACGGCCACCGCGAAGATGATGGCGGCTGAGAAGAGGATGTTCGGCAGGCTCAGATACAGATAGGCCTGCGCATGCGCCATCAGGTCGTTGGGACCCAGACGCTCGGGATCGACCCAAGGCATGACACTGCCCAAGAGCATGCCTAGCGTGATGCCCAGCAAGGGCAAGGTGGCCACGAAGGTGCTGCCCAGGAAACGGCTCAGCAGGTACTGCCCTTTCTTCAAGGGCGTGCTGAACATGATCTGCTGGGTATTGTTCGTGAAATCACGGATGGCACTGGCGTTGACGAAGGCGGTGACCATCAACAGCCCCAGGAAGCCAAGTCCCGCGTAGTACTGGAACACCATGTACGATGCGTTCAGCTTCACATTGGCCAGCTGGCCGCCCACTACCAGCTTGTCCCACGTCACCAGCCCGAAGCCCATGAGCGCGAACAGCAGCAGGAAGATGTACACCATGGGCTGCCTCAGCCAATGGCGTATTTCGATCAGGGTGAGCCGCCACGTCATGCAACAACGGTTTTGGCGGTCCCGTTGATGTGGCTGAAGAACACGTCCTCCAACGTCGGCTCCACGGCAGCGAAACCTTCATCAGGGCGGGTCTCGTTGTACACGTGGATCACCGGACGCCCTGCGATAAGCTTGTTGCTGATCACGCGATGCTGCGCGAGCTGGGCCTCGAGCTCGCTCTTCGCGATGCTCTTCTCCCAGATCCTGCCCTTCACCGCGTTCAAGGCATCGTTCGGTGCACCGGCGAACAACAGCTGACCCTTGTTGATGATGGCCATGTTGCGGCAGAGTTCCTGCACGTCCTGCACGATGTGCGTGCTCAGGATCACCACCACGTTCTCGCCGATCTCCGTGAGCAGGTTGTAGAAGCGGTTGCGCTCGCCGGGATCCAGGCCGGCGGTGGGTTCATCCACGATGATGAGTTTGGGTTCGCCGATCAGCGATTGGGCGATCCCGAAGCGCTGTTTCATACCTCCGCTGAATCCGGCGATGCGGCGCTTGCGGTGCTCCCACAGGTTCACTTTCTGCAACAACGCTTCCACGAGGTCCTTCCGCTGGCCGTTGTTGATCACCCCCTTCAACAGGGCGATGTGGTCCAGCATCTGGTAGGCGCTCACCCGCGGGTAAACGCCGAACTCCTGGGGCAGGTAGCCAAGCACCTTGCGCACCTCGTCCTTTTGACGCAGCACATCGATGTTGCCGAGCATCACCGTTCCAGCATCAGCCTCCTGCAGTGTGGCCAATATCCGCATGAGCGAACTTTTTCCGGCACCATTGGGACCCAGCAGGCCGAACATGCCGGTGGGGATGGTGAGGGTGACGTTGTCCAGCGCCTTCACGCCATTGGCGTAGGTCTTGCTGAGGCCATTGATGACGAGTTCCATGTGGCGTGGAGGGAATTATGCTCGCAAGATGCACAACGGAAGCATGGGATCCAAGCGGATCACACGAGCGGCTGGTCCAAGGGTCCGGTGGTCATGGGTGAATCGAGGTATGTCCATCCGCTCAGGAAATGTGGTCCGTCCGGTCTTCAGGCGGAATTGGGCGGTCGCGCTTGTGTGGTATTCACCCGAACTTTGCGCGATGCGATCACTGTTCCTGTGCCTCATGGGGCTTTGCCTGTTGAAGGACGTTCACGCCCAGCAATGGAACTGGGCGGTGAGTGCCGGCGACGGCAGTAATGTGGACTTCTGTATGGGGATCGCCACGGACAGCCAAGGCAATGCCTACTGGGCCGGGAGTGTCAGAGGCACTTCCGAGTTCGGTTGCGGCACCGTCACTACCGGAAGCAATACCGCCGGGGTGTTGGCGAAGTATGATCCAGCGGGCAATTGTCTGTGGGTGCGCAGTGTGTTGGTCACCTTCGATGATGCCTGGGCCTATGGCATCGCCATCGATGCGGAGAACCGGATCTACATCACCGGCAGCTACAATGGCAGTGCGGTCTTCAGTAACGATATCACCCTTGATTCATACGTCGGTGACGATATCTTCCTAGCGCGCTATGATGAGGATGGCACCTGCTTGTGGGCGCGTCGTGCCGGTAGCAGCTCCAACGATGAGGCGCGTGGCATTGCTGTTTCCCCGGAAGGGGATGTGTTCATCACGGGTTTCGTGGGCGGGTCCACCGTGCGTTTCGAACCGCTTCAGATCACCAACAACAACCAGCGCCAGGTCTTCGTGGCAAGCTATGACAGCACAGGTACGTTGAATTGGGCCAAGCTCAGCACGGGCATCGGTCAGGGCAAGTCGTCACGATCGATCAGCATAGCGAACGACCGCTTGTTCGTCACGGGGCAGTTCAGCTTTGCCGCTGGTGAGTTCGATGGGCTGCCGATCTCCACCACATCGAACTCCGGTAAGGCTTTCATACTGGCGTGTGACCTCGACGGCAATGCGCTTTGGGCGAACAGCTACGGTTCAGGCGACCACGAGGGTATGGGTATCTCGGCTGATACCCTGGGCAATGTGTTCATGGT
>DAOORM010000263.1:0-3687 GCA_035389265.1 Flavobacteriales bacterium
AGGGCTCCACGAAGCTCATGCTGTAGCTTTGGAAGAAGCGGCCGTTGGTCTGTGCACGCAGGTTCAGCGTCTGCCCATCACCGGCGGGCAAAGGTGTCCAGGCTCCTTTCTTGAAGGTGTTGCGCAGGCTGAAGTTGGTGAACGAAACACCAAGCGACAGGACCACACGCCCAGCCCCCCAACCACCGCTCAGCTCCAGGCGGTCGCTCGGTTTCTCTTCCACCGTGTACTCCAGGTCCACGGTGCCGGTGCGCGGATCCTGGATCGGGTTCACACCCAGGGTCTCCGGATTGAAGTAGCCCAAGGTGCTCAGTTCGCGCTGTGTGCGCATCACATCGCTGCGGTTGAAGAGCTGCCCCGGCTTGGTGCGGATCTCGCGCCTGATCACGTGTTCGTTGGTCTTGCTGTTCCCTTTGATCAGGATGCTGCGGATGCGGAACTGGCGCCCTTCACGGATGCGCAGGTCGAGGTCGATGCTATCGCCTTCTACCAGCAACTCCACCGGATCCGGGTAGAAGCTCAAGTAACCATCATCCATGTACAACGAACTGATGTCGCGCCCGCTCGGGTTCATGTACAGGCGGCTGTCCAACAGTTTCTTGTTGTACACGTCTCCCTTCTTGATGTTGAGGATGCCGAGCAAGGTATCCGTGTCGTGTTTCGTGTTCCCGGTGATGTGCACGTTCCTCCAATGGAACTTGTTGCCCTCATCCACGGTGATGTCGATGCGAACGCGGCCGTCGTTCACATAGTACATGGTGTCCTTCACGATGGAGGCGTTCCGGAAACCCTTCTCGTTGTACAGGTCCAAGACAGCGTTCTTGTCCGCCTTGTATTCGGTGGAGATGAATTTGCTGCCGCCGAAGAGGTTGTACCAGCGTTTGCGCTTGGTCTTCTTCATCGCCCGGCGCAGGCGAGCGTCCTTGATGTTCTCGTTCCCCTCGAAGGTCACATCGCGGATCTTGACCTTCGGACCTTTCTCTACATCGATGATGAGGAGGTCGCTGTTCTCCGGAGCGGTCTTGGCCGTATCCTCCCGTTGGATGATGGTGACGGTCGCCTTTTGGAACCCTTTGTCCACGAAGAATTTCCGGATCATCGAGCGGGTGTTGGCCAGCACCGCGTCGTTCACCTGCTGTCCGCGTACCAACTGGATCTCGTCGCGGAGCTTGTCCCCTTCGCTTTTGGAGACACCTTCGAATTTGAAGCGCGACAACCGCGGTTTCTCCGTGACGATGATGTGCAGGAAGATGGTGCGCCCGCGGATCTCGGCCGCTTCGATGCTGATGTCACTGAAGAGCTTCTGCTCCCACAGGTTCTCGATAGCCTTACTGATCCTCTCACCGGGCACGGTGATCTTATCACCCACCTGCAGGCCAGTGAACAGTTTCACGGCGTTCGGGTCGGTGCTTTTCGTGCCGGTCACCGTGATGCCGCCGATCTCGTACTCCAAGGGCACGGCCGGGTCCATCACAGGGCCGTTCTCGACCTGTGCCGCGACCTGGATGCCGATGAGAAGAAGAAGAAATGCAAGGATCGTGCGCATGCTCAGGCCGGTGCTACTTGTTCGCTGATGAGCCCGAAACGCCGTTCGCGGCCTTGGAAATCCAGGATGGCCTGGTAGAGATGTTCTTTGCGGAAATCGGGCCACAATACCGGTGTGAACCACAACTCAGCATAGGCGATCTGCCACAGGAGGAAGTTGCTGATGCGCTGTTCGCCACTTGTGCGGATGAGCAGCTCCGGGTCCGGCATACCGACCGTGGAAAGGTGTGCGGATATCGTGGCATCATCGATCTGCTCAGGTCGGATCCGACCCTCTTTCGCGGCAGCGGCGAGTTGTTGGGCCATGCGCACCAACTCCCACCGTGAGCTGTAGCTAAGAGCCAGCGTGATGGTGATGGTGTCGTTCTTGGCCGTGGCCGCGATCGCATCCAGCAAGGTCTGCCGGCAACTCTCCGGCAGCGAGTCGGTGTCACCGATGGTGTGTAGCCGAACGCCGTTGGCATTGAGCTCCTCCAACTCGCCGATCACCGTCTTCACCAAGAGGTCCATCAAGGCATCGACTTCGGCTTTCGGACGGTTCCAGTTCTCCGTACTGAAAGCATACAGCGTGAGGTACTTCACCCCCACCTCGCGGCAACCCACCAAGGCTTCGCGTACCGAACGCACGCCGTTAGCATGGCCGACCACCCGGTGCTCACCCTGTCTTTCAGCCCAGCGACCATTCCCATCCATGATGATGGCGATATGGCTGGGCACACGGTCCGGGTCGATCCGAGCCTTCAGTGCTTCAGGGGTTTCCAAGGTCTTTTTCAAAACGGGCTGCGAAGTTCGCCAAAAGGCTTGGATCACCGGCGCTTGCGCATCCAGTTGTACTGTTCATCGCAATCGGAGAAGCGCGAGATGATGTAGGTGACCGATAGCCCGGTGTACTGGTACCAGTCGCGTGTGTCCGCATCGCCTCGGGCTCGTCCTTCATTGGTATACTCCGGCAGCTGGCCTAGCACGCTCGGATCCGCGAACGTGGCGGCCAAGGGGCCGTTCTCGAAGGCCAATTGATCGCGGTCCACATAGGTGCCGCTCACATCGTCCAAATAGTCCGTGTACGTGCGGCGTAGCCCCCATTCCACCTGGAAGTCCAATCGGCCTACGTTCCACTTGAATCCTGCTCCGAATGGAATGCAGATGTTGTCCACCGTGTACACGTCGGACCCGGGTCGAGCGGTGGTCCCTTGTCCCTCGGTCCCAAGGGTTTGTAGGTCGTACCACTCGCCATTCAGTTCGGCCTGAGGAGCCGCTCGGAAATAGGCCAGACCAGCGAACACGAAGGGCGTCCACTTCTTGCTGTCCTTGTCCTTGCTCCTGTACTTCCTGAAATTCACCTCCAAGAGCCCGGAGAACTCCAGGAGCCGGGCCCGGAAGTGCAGATCGCGCAATAGCTGAAGACTATCGGATGAGCGGTTATCGTAGGCTTGCAGTGTTCCGTTAAGTGCCTGAAGCCGAATGGCATAGCGGTCACTGAAGTTGTACCGGTACACCACTCCATAGGCCAGTTTCGTGTCCTTGGGGTAGTGTCGGGTAGGGTTCAGGTCGCCGATGTAATAGGTGACCCCGCCGGTGATGCCCAATTCACTCACCTGTGCCCGAATGTCGGTGAGGCCGAGCAGGGCGACGAAAAGCAGGGTGTGGCGTGACATCCGTCGGGGAACGCTTGGATACCGGGTTTGGTATGGGCCCTTTTCCATGCGCCGCGAAGGTAACTCAGGCTTTCGGAGGACCGGATCGTACATCCAACCCCCAGCTCAGCTTGGTCCGCAGGGTGTCCAAGAAGTCGGAGTTCTCCAGCTGAACCATCTTCACCGAGAACCGGGCGCGTTGGATGGTGATCCGGCTTTGTCCATCGATGCTCGAACTGCGCGCGTCCAAGTTCATGAGGCACTTGTCCGATCGCGCTTCCAACTGCAGGGTGATGGTGTAATGGTCCGGCACCACGAAGGGCCGCACGTTCAGGTTGTGGGGGCAGATGGGGTTGATCACCAAGGCGTCGCTGGTGGGGTAGAGGATGGGCCCACCACAACTGAGCGAATAAGCCGTGGATCCCGTGGGCGTGGCGATGATCAGCCCATCGGCCCAATAGGTGTTGAGGTAGTCGCTTCCCAAGTGCACATGCACCGCGATCATACT
>DAOORM010000264.1:0-3670 GCA_035389265.1 Flavobacteriales bacterium
TGAAAGTCCAGGACGGTTGCGACTACTTCTGCTCCTTCTGCACCATCCCGCTCGCACGAGGCCGTAGCCGTAGTGCCACCATCAGTGAGACCGTGGCGCATGCCATTTCCATCGCGGCTTCTGGCGTGAAGGAGATCGTACTCACCGGAGTGAACACCGGCGACTTCGGCAAAGGACATGATCAGACCTTCCTTCAATTGATCGAAGCCCTGGACCAGGTGGTAGGCATCGACCGGTTCAGGATCAGCAGCATCGAGCCGAACCTCTGCCACGACGGCGTGATCGACTTCGTTGCCAGCAGCCGGCGCTTCGCACCGCATTTCCACATACCCTTGCAAAGCGGCAGCGATGTGATCCTTGAACGGATGCGCCGCCGTTACGACACCGCGCTCTACGCCGAACGGGTGCAGCGCATCAAGGAGCGTATGCCGCATGCCTGCATCGGTGTGGATGTGATCACCGGCACGCCGGGGGAAACGGAAGTGGAATTCCAGAAGACCCACGCCTTCCTGCGTTCCATCGCGGTTGACTACCTGCACGTGTTCACTTACAGCGAACGCGCCAACACCACGGCGGTACGCATGGAGGACAGCGTACCCGTTGAAGAGCGTCGGGAGCGCACCAAACAACTCCGGATACTCAGCAACAAGCTGCAACGCGCATTCTACCAGAAGCACCTGGGCACCTTGCGCGACGTGCTTTTCGAAGCCGAGGAGAACGAAGGCCAGATGCTCGGCTTCACGGACAACTACCTCCGCGTATCGCTCCCGTACGACCCGGCCTTGGTCAACACCATTGTACCGGTCACGCTGGAGCGCATTGATGGCGAGGGCCATATCACCGGCACGATCGGGGCATTCCGATCTTCTGACCTTCTGATCGTCTGATCATCCGATCGACCATGTACCCAACGATCTACCACGCCCTCCTCGACCTCACCGGTCTGGATCTCCCGTTCCTGAAATTCCTCAACAGCTTCGGGTTCTTCGTAGCGTTGGCCTTCGTCTTCGCGAGTTGGACGCTCGGGCTGGAGCTGCGCCGCAAAGAAGGACAAGGCTTGCTGAAGGCTGCTACGCGCAAGGTGATCGTGGGCGCCCCGGCCACACCGGGCGAATTGCTCTGGAGCGGCTTGCTCGGGTTCCTGCTTGGTTGGAAGGGGTTTCATCTCCTACTCAACTTCTCAGCGAGCACAGCCGATCCGCAGGCCTTCCTGCTCAGCGGTCAGGGCAACCTCATCGGCGGTGTACTGGTCGCTGGTCTCATGGCCTGGCTCAAATGGCGTGAAAAGGACAAGGTGAAACTGGCCGAACCCAGAACTGAATTCGTGCGCATGGATGCCCACGAACACGCGGGCAACGTCACCATGGTGGCCGCCTTGTGGGGCCTTATCGGAGCCAAGGCCTTCCACTGGTTGGAGAACCCCGATGAGTTCATGGCCTTCATCCAGAACCCGGGCGGCGAAGGGGTGTTCAGTGGACTTACCATGTACGGTGGCTTGATCGTGGCAGGCACCATGGTGATCCGCTACTTCCGCCAGAACGGGATACCAGTTTGGCACGGCGCGGATAGCGCTGCGCCCGGTGTGATGCTGGCCTATGCCATCGGGCGCATCGGCTGCCAGGTGAGCGGCGACGGGGACTGGGGCATCGTGAACAACGCACCGGCACCCGATTGGATGCCATCGTGGCTGTGGAGCTATTCCTACCCGAACAACGTGAACAGTGTCGGCATTCCCTTCACGGGGACCCCTTGTTTCGAGGGGTACTGCACCGTGCTGCCCGAGCCCGTCTACCCCACCCCGATCTACGAAACGGTCATGTGCGTGGGCCTCTTCTTCGTGCTCTGGGGCTTGCGCAAGCGCATCAGCACACCCGGCGTCATCTTCTTCCTCTTCCTGCTGTTGAACGGGATCGAACGTTTCTTCATCGAGAAGATCCGCGTGAACGTGGCCTTCGCCGGTAGCTGGACACAGGCGGAAGTGATCTCCCTGGGCCTGATCCTCGTGGGGATCGCAGGGATCGTGTGGCTGAGAAAGCGCACCTCCACCCCTCCAGCCACGACAACCGACAACTGACAACGACGCACCGATGGAACTCAAGAAACTCACCGAACAGGTCGAAGCCATCTGTGTGGATGTGGCCGGATTCATCCGCAGCGAGGCGGGCAAGCTCACCGCAGCGGGCATCACCGAAAAGAGCGCCAACAACCTGGTGACCCACGTGGACCACACCGCCGAGGACAGGTTGGTGGAGGCCTTGGAGAAGATCCTGCCGCAAGCGGGGTTCATCGCCGAGGAAGGCAGCGGCGAACGCGGCGAAGGGCTCAACTGGATCATCGACCCCTTGGATGGGACCACCAACTTCGTCCACGGCATCCCGTGCTACTGCATCAGCATCGCCTTGGTCGACGGCACGGAGCCTGTCCTCGGCGTGGTGCACGAGGTCACGCGCGACGAACGGTTCACTGCATGGAAAGGTGGTGGAGCCTTCCTCAACGGCAAGCGGATCCAGGTATCCCCGCGGAAGGAACTACAGGAAAGCTTGCTCGCTACGGGTTTCCCGTACGATGATTTCGGCTATGAGACCGAATACATGGACCTGCTGCGCGAACTGATGCACCGGACACGCGGTATCCGGCGTTTGGGCAGCGCGGCGGCCGACCTGGCCTATGTGGCCTGTGGTCGCTTCGAGGCGTTCTACGAGTATGGCTTGAACAGCTGGGACGTAGCAGCCGGTGTGCTGTTGGTGCGCGAGGCGGGTGGTCGTGTGAGCGGGTTCGCACCGAGCAAGGATCCGGTGTTCGACGAGGAGATCGTAGCCAGCAACCGGGCGGTACACGACGAGCTACTGGAGGTGATCGAACGCAACTGGCAGCGGCAGGATTGAGCGTTCTGAGCACCGGGTTGTGAAAGGAACCCCGGCACGTCCCGGGACGTACAACGACATCCACCGGACCTTTGTCCGGCACCGATGAACAAGGAACTGATCCGCCCGCTCACCGCCCTGCGGTTCTATGCGGCATTCGTCGTCTTCTCGCTGCACGCGCACATGCTGCCTGGCTTGGACTGGCTGGGGCACCCACACGCCGAACTGCAAGGCCGCCTCGGGGTCTCGGTCTTCTTCGTGCTCAGCGGGTTCATCATGACCTACGTGTACTATGGCGTGGACAAGTGGGAACCCACTCGCGCCAACGCTGGTCGCTTCCTGATCGCCCGGGTGGCCCGGATCTTCCCTTTGCATTTGCTCACCATGCTCTTGTGCATCCCATTGGGCATGAAGAGCAACACATCACCGGTGCAATGGGAGTATCTGCCCATCCACATCGGCCTGTTGCAGGAATGGAGCCCGATCGGGTACCCGGGTCCCGGGCCGAACAAGGTGTCGTGGACCTTGAGCGTGGAGATGCTCTTCTACGTGCTCACGCCGCTCCTCTTCGCTGGCATGCTGCGGGCGGGCAAACGGAAGGCGCTCTTCCTCGCCTCCCTGTTCATCGCCTTGGCCGCGGTCACCATCGCGTTCTTCACCGTACACAACGACCCTGATGCCTTCATCAAAGTGGAACGCGCGCCGTTCCGGGTAACGGACTACCTGCTCGGCATCATGGCCTTCCTCTACTTCCAACGGTTGAAGACCTATACCGAATGGTGGAAGCAGGCCATGCTACCCGCAGG
>DAOORM010000265.1:0-3669 GCA_035389265.1 Flavobacteriales bacterium
CGCTAATCAGGAATTGCAAGATCTGGCGCAGGCCTTGGGCTGCGGCATCGGCTCACAAGTGGTGGGGGCTTTCAGCAAGACACTGGTGTTCGTCGTGTACATGTGGGTCTACGAACATGCACGGCTCTTCACCCTGCCTAACACGGTTGTGACCTGGGTGGTCACCTTCCTCTTGATCGACCTGCTCTACTACTGGTTCCACCGGCTAAGCCACGAGGTGAACTTCTTGTGGGCCGCGCACATCGTGCATCACCAAAGCGAGGAATACAACCTGAGCGTGGCGCTTCGTCAAAGTTGGTGGCAGGGACTGTTCAGCTTTTGGTTCTATGTGCCCGTGGCACTGCTTGGGGTCCATCCGATCATCATCGTAACGGTGGGTGCGTTCGTGACCCTCTACCAGTTCTGGATCCACACGCGTGCCATCGGGAACATGGGAATATTCGAGCACATCCTCAACACGCCGAGCAACCACCGTGTCCATCACGGCAGCGATCCGAAGTATATCGACCGCAACCACGCAGGAACGCTCATAATCTGGGACAAACTCTTCGGGACTTTCCAGAAGGAAGAGGAGGAACCCGTCTATGGGATCACGTCCCCACTGGGTACCTGGGACCCGCTCAAGGCGAACTTCCACTATTGGAGCGAGCTCATCGACCAAGCAAAGCGTTGCTCCAGCTGGAAGGATAAGGTCCTGACGTTCTTGAAGCCGCCGGGATGGAGACCGGCGGAGCTTGGCGGACCGCAACACCCGAAGCCCATCGAACCCACACGCTACCGGAAGTTCGACATCCGGATCCGCTCCTCCGTGAACGGCTACGTGACCACCCAGTTCACCCTGTTGCTGGGCATAACCACCTTCTTTTTGTTCCAGCGTTCTACACTCTCACCTTTGGTTGATGCGGCGACGGCCGGCTTGATCATCCTTTGGCTGACCAACCTGGGGCTACTACTGGATGGGCGGCGGTGGGCGATCGCAAGTGAAGGCATCCGTATCCTGGTGTTCTGCGCCTTGTTGATCCTTGGTGCTGGAATACCGCTGAAACTCGGCTGGTCAGTAGCCGTCTTCAGCCTTCTCCTTCTCTCAACAGTGCACCTTCTCGTGATCCAGCGCGACCTTACCCCGACCAAGGTGGAGGTGATCAAGGGGAGCCGGTGAATGGCGGCTATGGTTACTTTCGTCCGGTCCATTCTCCCATGGGGCTCCGCAAGAACACCGCACTGAACCTATCCGTATTCGCAGCGGTCACCACCGGCACGATGATCGGCGAGGTGACCGGTTCACGCATGCTGGTTTACGCGTGCAAGCCACTGATGCTGCTTGTGCTCTCCAGTTGGTTCTATTTCAGTACCCGGCGCGTTGGTGATCGTTTCACTTTGTTGATCCAAGCTGGGCTTTTCTTCAGCCTGATCGGTGACATAGCCTTGATGTTCCAGCACCTGGACGACTTCAACTTCCTGATCGGGCTGGGTGCATTCCTGGTCGCACAGCTCTGCTACACCATCGCTTTCCTACAGAATGTCTTCGATGTGGGCGCGCTCCGACCACCTTGGTTACCCTTGCTGCTTTCCTTCGCATTGGCCGTGTACGGGTATTTCTTCGCCGAACGGCTCCTACCCATGGTGGACGAGGGGATCCGTATTCCTGTGGCCATCTACGCTGTGGCGATCACTGCAATGGGTGTGGCGGCGGCCTTCCGCTGGGGCCGCACCTACCTCCGCAGCTTCGTGATCGTTCTCGTTGGTGCATTGTTCTTCATCACCTCGGATAGCCTGCTGGCGATCGACCGTTTCTTGGAGCCCTTGGAAGCTGCCTCGTGGTCGGTGATCCTCACCTACGCCATCGCCCAAGTGCTCATCGTCCTGGGCGCAGTCGCGCACGTGCTGGACCCGGAGGAGATCCGGCGCCGAGCCGCGCTGACCACCTAACTGATCCGTCCCCAGAGCGGTTTCCCCCGTTTCCGTTCGGCCAACGCCGCAGCGATGCGTGCGTTCTTCGCATCCTTCAACCCGGGATCGATATCGAGCAGGCGCATGGCCACCTGGCGTGCCTGTTGAAGCAACTGGGCATCGGCCACGAGATCCGCGATATGCAGCTCGGGCAACCCGCTCTGTTGGGTACCCATCAGATCACCAGGACCGCGTAACCGCAGGTCGGTTTCCGCGATCTCGAAACCATCGTTCGTCCGCACCATGGTATCGATGCGTGCTCGTGCATCGTTCCCCAGCTTGTCGCCGGTCATGAGGATGCAGAAGCTCTGCTCCGCGCCACGGCCCACGCGACCACGCAACTGGTGCAACTGCGAGAGCCCGAAGCGCTCCGCGTTCTCGATCACCATCACGCTAGCGTTGGGGACATCAACGCCCACCTCGATCACCGTGGTGGCCACGAGGATGTTGGTCTCCCCCTTCTTGAAGCGGGCCATCTCGTAGTCCTTCGTCGGCTGGTCCATGCGACCATGCACCATGCTCACGGCATACTTCGGCAGCGGGAACCTGCGCGAGATGCTCTCGAACCCATCGGTGAGGTCCTTCAGCTCCGCCGCTCCGGGTCCCGCGCGGGCCATCTTCTCTGGGTCACCTTCTTCGATGAGTGGATACACTACATAGACCTGCCTGCCTTTCGCGATCTCCTCCTCCATGAAGCCGAACACGGCGCTGCGCGAACTGTCATACCGGTGAACCGTTCGGATCGGCTTGCGGCCCGGTGGCAACTCATCGATCACGCTCGTATCCAGATCGCCGTAAAGAGTCATCGCCAACGTGCGCGGGATAGGCGTGGCGGTCATCACCAGCACATGCGGCGGAACGGCGCTCTTGGCCCAAAGCCGCGCCCGCTGCGCCACCCCGAAACGGTGCTGCTCATCGATCACCGCGAGGCCGAGCCGCTTGAACTTCACACGATCCTCCAACAACGCATGTGTGCCAACGATGATCTGCACCTCCCCCATTTCGAGCGCGCTCAGGATGGTCCGGCGCTCGGCCTGTTTGGTGTTGCCGGTCAATAGGCGAACGGTGATCGGCAGGCCTTCCAGAAAGCGGCTGATGGTGGCGAAGTGTTGTTGGGCCAGGATCTCCGTGGGCGCCATCAGCGCGCTTTGGAACCCGTTGTCCAGCGCGATCAACATGCTCAACAGCCCCACGAGCGTTTTCCCGCTGCCCACATCACCCTGCACCAAACGGTTCATCTGCGTACCGCTTCCCATGTCCTTCCGGATCTCCTTCACCACACGCTTCTGCGCACCGGTGAGTTCGAACGGCAAGTGGTGCTCATAGAAGCGCTTGAAATGTTCGCCAACGGAGACGAAGACATTGCCGCGCAGGCTCTGCTGCAAGAGCAGCTTCTGTTCCAGGAGTTGCAACTGGATGAAGAAGAGCTCCTCGAACTTGAGCCGTCGGATGGCCCCATCCAGTCTGGCTTGGTCCTGCGGTGCATGCACTTGCCGGAAAGCTTGTTCGCGGTTGATCCCACCCAGCCAGTCCACGAGTTCGGTGCTCAACACCTCGTGCAACTGACCTTCCACTTGCGTGAGCACGGTCTTCTGCAGTTTCCAGATGGCCCTGCTGCTGAGTCCTTTCGCCGTAAGCTTCTCAGAGGTGCTGTACACCGGTTGCAGCGCAGCATCCAAGCCTTGCTCCCACGTCGCGGCGAGCTCCAGTTCGGGATGG
>DAOORM010000266.1:0-3667 GCA_035389265.1 Flavobacteriales bacterium
ACTCCCCAGCCGGTGATCATGTCAGCGACGGCGTACTTACCGGCCACAGGCACATACGCCGTATCGTCCACGATCTTGCTTACGCCGGTTCGCAACTGCTCCAAGGCCGTGCGTTTCACTTCATCCGCCGTGCCGATGTGGCCGTTCACCACCCCTTCCTGCGGATGGCGCAATCCGTAACGTTCGGTGATCGGGATCACCTCGTGCAATTCGTCCACGTTCAAGTCGCCGCCAGTGCCATAGTAGTTCTTCAGCAAGGGCATAACGGCTTTGTACCAGCGGTCCAATACCTCGGCCTTGCGCGGATCGGCCGGATCGAAGTCGATGCCGCTCTTGGCACCACCGATCGGCGGTCCGCATACGCTGAACTTCACTTCCATGGTCTTGGCCAGGCTTTCCACCTCGCGCCGGTCCAAGCCCTTGCGCATGCGCGTTCCGCCACCGGCAGCGCCACCCCGCAAGCTGTTGATCACCACCCAACCCTTGGCGCCGGTGGGGGCATCGTTCCATTCGAACACGATCTCAGGGGCACGCTCCTCAAAGCGGCGCAGGGCTTCACGCATTACATTTCCGATCTCAGGTGGGGCGAAAGTAACCCGGTGCGAAGGGCTGCTCCGGAAACCCGTTCGGAAGGTTATCCCGATGGACTGTTAATTGGCGTTGACCAGATGACCGCCAGAACTGTCCCGTGTGGCACCTGTTACACTGGCCAGTGCGGTGCTTTCCCCCCGAAGGCTGCGAACGCCCAGGAAGGCGAAGATCATCGCCTCCTTGAAGTCCACGACCATTCTTTCCGGCACCTTCAGCCGACCGTCGATCAAGGTGTCCAGGCGCTCCATCAGGAAGGTGTTGTGTGCGCCACCACCTGTGGTCAGCACCTTTTCCGTACCCATGCCGATGGCCTCTGCCAAGGTGAACGCGATATGCTCCACGACCGTGCGAATGCGGTCCTGCACGGAGATACCCGGTGCCGTGATCAACGGCACCACGGCTTCTTGGAACCACTCGCGACCAAGCGACCGTGGCGGTGGGCGATGATGAAAGGGCAGCGCATTCAGCCGGTCAAGAAGCGCTCGATCCACATTGCCAGCGCGTGCCAGGTTCCCGCCGCGGTCGAAAGCAAGGCCTTCAAGGCCCGCCAAGAGGTTCAATGCTTGGTTGCCGATGCACACGTCATAGCCGAGCACTTGGTCCCCGTGATGCTGCGCGATGTTGCAGATCCCTCCGATGTTGAGGAAGAGGCGGTGCTCGGGGAATAAGAGCTTCTCTCCCAAGGGTACCAGCGGAGCTCCTTGTCCACCAAGAGCGACGTCCTTGGTACGGAAGTCGAAGATGACGGGCCTACCCGTGATGGTGGCGATCCGCGCCCCGTGGCCGATCTGGAGCGTCAGCCCTTCGTCCGGCTTATGGTAGATGGTGTGGCCGTGGGAACCGATCACATCCACTGGTCGACCTCTGAGGAACTCCTTACAGGCGTTCCCGATCACGTCGCCAAGGTCGCGGTCCAAACGGGTCAGTTCCAAGGCGGATCCGGCCATCGTCGCTTGAAGGCGTTCCTGGAAGGCTGCGGTGTAGGGCACGGTACACCCATCGTCGATGGAGAAGCTCCACCGATCGTCCTTCAGCGTGAAGGTGCACAGAGCGAGATCCACCCCATCCAAGGAGCTTCCGCTCATGACTCCAAGAGCCTTGTAGCGAAGTTCTTCGGGGGCGATCATCGGGGCGAAGGTATCCGCTACTTTTGCGCGGTACACTTCCAGCCATGCAAGACACCGCCACCCTCGCCGGATTGAACTTTGAATTGAGCGAAGAACAGATCGCAGCGCGCGATGCTGCCCGTGATTTCGCGCAGAACGTGCTGAAGCCCGGCGTCATCGATCGAGACCGTGAACAGCGCTTCCCGGCCGAGGAGATCAAGCAGCTCGGTGAGCTCGGATTCCTGGGGATGATGGTGGATCCCAAGTACGGCGGCGGGGGCATGGACACCATCAGCTACGTGCTGGTGATGGAGGAGTTGAGCAAGGTGGACGCCAGCGCCAGCGTGGTGGTGAGCGTGAACAACAGCCTGGTCTGCTACGGCTTGGAGAACTATGGAACGGAGGCCCAGAAGCAGAAATACCTCGTCCCGCTGGCCAAGGGCGAGAAGATCGGGGCCTTCTGCCTCAGCGAGCCGGAGGCCGGCAGCGATGCCACCAGCCAGCGCACCACGGCCATCGACATGGGCGACCATTACCTGCTCAACGGTACCAAGAACTGGATCACCAATGGTGGAACGGCGAGCACCTATCTCGTGATCGCACAGACCGATGCGGCCAAAGGCCACAAAGGGATCAACTGCCTCATCGTGGAGAAGGGCATGCCCGGCTTCGTGGTGGGTGCCAAGGAGGACAAGCTCGGTATTCGGGGTAGCGATACCCACACGCTCATGTTCCAAGACGTGAAGGTGCCCAAGGAGAACCGGATCGGTGAAGATGGATTCGGCTTCACCTTCGCAATGAAGACCCTGAGCGGTGGGCGTATCGGCATCGCCGCACAGGCCCTGGGTATCGCCAGCGGCGCCTACGAACTAGCCCTAGCCTACAGCAAGGAACGCAAGGCCTTCGGTAAGGCCATCATCGAGCATCAAGCCATCGCCTTCAAATTGGCCGACATGGCCACGGAGATCGAGGCGGCCCGCTTGCTTTGCCTGAAGGCTGCCTGGCTGAAGGACCAGCACATGAACTACGATCAAGCAAGCGCCATGGCCAAGGTCTTCGCTAGCGAAGTGGCCATGCGGACCACTGTGGAAGCGGTCCAGGTGCATGGCGGCTACGGCTTCGTGAAGGAGTACCACGTGGAGCGCCTCATGCGCGATGCCAAGATCACGCAGATCTACGAGGGCACCAGCGAGGTGCAGCGTATCGTGATCAGCCGGAACGTGCTGAAAGGCTAAAGCCCCTCCACCAGCGTTTCGAGCTTCGTGCCGCGGGAGCCCTTCACCAGGATCAGGTATCCGGTGAGGGGCTTCTGCTTGAGGGCCTCCAGTGCCGCTTTCGCGTCCGGATAAGTGGTGATGCCCATGCCTGCCAGTTCCATGAATTCAGGCCCTACGAACATAGCGTCCACGCCCAACCGCTTCACGGTGTCCACGACGGCCGTGTGCTCCGCCCTGCTGTCGGCGCCCAACTCCTTCATGCCACCAAGGATGGCCAGCTTGGGCCTATCCGTGGGCATGGCGGCGAAGTTCTCCAGCGCCACCTGCATGCTGCTGGGGTTGGCGTTGTAGGCATCTAGCACGAGATGGTTGCGTCCGGTGTCGCTGAACTGGCTTCGGTTGTTCGAGGGCTCGTACCCATCGATGGCGTCCACGATGCGCTCCGGTTCTACCTTGAAGTGCAAGCCGATGCACGCTGCAGCAAGCACATTGGGCAGGTTGTAGGCTCCTATCAGGCGGGTGTCCACGCACCAAGTATCATCCCAGTGGTCAAAGCTGCATCTCAGGAACGCGTCGTTACTGGTTTGTAAGTAGCCGAGCATGTCCGGATCGCCCGTGCTGCCATAGGTCACACGCCTCACATTAGCGCTCTTCTCCATAAGCAGTGGATCATCCGCATTCACGAACACGGATCCTGTGTGACGGCCGAGGAAGTCGTACATCTCGGTCTTGGCGATGATCACGCCCTCGTAG
>DAOORM010000267.1:0-3660 GCA_035389265.1 Flavobacteriales bacterium
TGCCGTCGATCATCTTCACGCCCAGTCCACCGGCCTTGGGGTTGGCGTCCAGGAAGTCGATCACCTTGCGGAAGACGTCTTCACCCACCACCGTATCGGGGTTGAGCAAGACCACATACTCTGCCGCGCTTTCGCGGATGGCCTGGTTGTTCGCCCGGCTGAACCCGACGTTCTCCGTGTTCGCGATCAACTTCACCTGCGGGAATTTCTCGCGCACCATCTCCACGCTGCCGTCGGTGCTCAGGTTGTCCACCACGTACACGTCGCCCGAGATGCCTTTCATGGCCTCCTGCACCGTGCGCAGGCATTGCTCCAGGTAAGCCCGTACGTTGTAGTTGACGATGATGACGGAGAGCTTCATGCGAGCGATCGGAAGACTAACGCTTGGCGCTTTGTTCGTAGGGCTTGCGGTCGGCGATGCTACGGCCCAGGGTGAGCTCGTCGGCATTGCTCAGATCGCCACCCACGCTGAGGCCGCGGGCGAGCATGGTGACCATGACCCCTTGTTCGGTGAGCTTGCGGTTGAGGTAGAAACCGGTGGTATCGCCCTCCAAGGTGGTGCCCAAGGCCAGGATCACTTCGCGCACCTTGGCTTCGCCCGTGTGGACGCGGTCCATCAATTGGCGCGTGTTCAGGTCGTCCGGTCCAATGCCATCCATGGGGCTGATCACGCCGCCCAGAACGTGATAACGGCCCTTGTATTGCCGGGTGTTCTCGATGGCGATCACATCCCGGATGTCCTCCACCACACAGATCAGGGCCTCGTCGCGGTTGGGGTCGCGGCAGATGGCGCAGCGGGGTTCGTCGCTGATGTTGCAGCACACCTCGCAGAACCGCACCTCATCGCGCATCCGGCGGATCGCCTCACTGAACCGGGCCACCTCGTGTTTCTCGCGCCGCAGCAGGTCCAAGGCCAGGCGCATGGCCGTGCGGCGACCGATGCCGGGCAGGGTGGCCAGCTGGTCCACGGCTTGTTCGAGCAGGGCGGAGGAGAGGGACATGGGGCGCAAAGATGGCCCAGCGATGCACACGCACGGAAGCCATGACCGTGCTGTTGTTCATTTCCTCGTGCTGCGGGTTGAAGAATGACCGATCGGGGACTCTTCCTTCGCACCATGAGCCCCATGCTACTGCTCTCCATCGTCTTCGGCTATTTCCTCCTTCTCCTCGGCATCGCCTGGTACACCAGCCGTGGCGCCGGCGAGCATGCCTTCTACAGCGGCGAACGCAAGAGCCTCTGGTGGGTGGTGGCCTTCGGCATGATCGGCACCAGCCTCAGCGGCGTCACCTTCATCAGCGTTCCGGGACAGGTCGAAGCCAAGAGTTGGAGCTATTTCCAGCTGGTGGTGGGCTTTGCCATCGGCTATTGGATCGTGGCCGGTGTGCTCTTACCGTTGTACTACCGTATGGGGCTCACCAGCATCTATGGCTACCTCCGCGAACGGTTCGGTATGGTGAGCTACCGAACGGGTGCTTCCTTCTTCATCCTCTCCAGACTGGCCGGTGCTACCATCCGGATCTTCGTGGTGCTCAACGTGATCCAGCTCTTCGTCCTCGACGCCATGGGCGTACCCTTCGAGGTGACGGCCTTCCTGGTGATGCTGATGATCGTGCTCTATACCTTGAAGGGGGGCGTGAAGACCATCGTGTGGACCGACACCCTGCAAACGCTGTTCATGCTCGGCGCGCTCGTGGGTACCATCGTGTACATCGTGAACCACGCGGACATGAGCGACTGGAGCACGCGCCTGGCGGAAAGCGGGATGACGCGCATCCTCGACCTCGACTGGCGCAGCGATGGGTTCCTCTTGAAGCAGATCCTCGCCGGCATGTTCATCACCATCGCCATGACCGGGCTGGACCAGGAGATGATGCAGAAGAACCTGAGCGTGGCCACCGTGGGCGGAGCGAAGAAGAACATGCGCGTCTTCAGCGTGATCCTCCTCGGTGCGAACCTGCTCTTCCTACTGCTTGGTGCGCTGCTCTATCTCTATGCCGATAAGCTTGGTATCGCGCTGCCCGCACGGCCGGACGATGTGTTCCCCACCTTGGCCTTGCAGCATTTCCCGGTCTGGCTGGGCTTGTTCTTCATCATCGGCCTCATCAGCGCGCTGTTCCCCAGTGCCGACGGCGCCTTGACCGCGCTCACTGCCAGCACCTGCATCGACCTGATCGGTATCCGCGACCGCGGTTGGGACGAAGCGAAGCAGAAGCAGGTGCGACAAAGGGTCCACCTGGGTATGGCCGCGCTCTTCATGGCTTTCATCCTCTATTTCCATTGGCTGGCCACACCCAGCGTGATCAAGACCTTGTTCGATATCGCGGGCTTCACCTACGGTCCACTGTTGGGCCTCTTCGCTTATGGGCTTTTCTTCAAAGGCAAACCCCAGGAGCGCTGGGTCCCCCTGGTGTGCATCGCGGCACCGGTGATCACCTTCTTCATCCGCGCGAATTCGGAGACGCTGCTGTTCGGCTACAAGATGGGTTTCGAGGTGCTGCTGGTCGTTGCGGCATTCACCATGTTGGGTTTGCGTGCGATCGGAACCGTAGAGCGTTCCGCTCCACGGTGAAGCGAGGCTGGACAACGAACACGCTCCTCAGGACTTCCTTTCCACAATTACCCCGATCGGGTTATTGGTCCTGGTGTGCAGGAGATCCTCCTTTGCGGCCATGTTGGAAGGTGTACAAGGACCCTGCTTCGTCCGTCGCTATCTGCTGTTCGTTTCCGCCCTGTTCATCGGGGCCTCCGCCAGCGCCCAGCGCTCGGACTCCACCAAGGTCATCGAGTTACGAGAAGCCATCATCCACGGCGCGGGCCGGAGCGGATGGCGGGCCATGCCGGATACGGTGGGCGCCGTGATCATGTCCGGCAAGCGTGCGGTGATCCTGGAGCCTTCCAAGCTTACGGCCGACCTCTCGCTGAACCATGCTCGTCAGGTCTTCGCGAAAGTGCCCGGCATCCATGTATGGGAGAACGATGGATCGGGTGCGCAGCTCGGCATCGCCACACGAGGTCTGAGCCCCAATCGTTCGTGGGAGTTCAACCTGCGGCAGGATGGTCGCGATATCAGCGCGGATGTATTCGGCTATCCGGAAGCGTACTACACACCGCCGATGGAAGCCGTTCAGCGGATCAACGTGGTGCGCGGTGCGTCCGCTCTGGCCTACGGTCCCCAGTTCGGTGGCATGGTGGACCTCGTGCTCAAGCAGGGGGCTGCTGATCGACCGCTCGCCGTCTCCATTCGCCAGACCGTCGGCTCCTATGGCCTCTTCAATACCTATTCCGATGTGGGTGGCACCAAGGGCAAGTGGAATTACTTCGGATTCGTACACCATCGCCAGGCCGATGGTTGGCGTGACAATGGACGATACACGACCTCGACTGCTCATGGAGCGTTGCGCTACACCGTTAATAAGCGATTGCGGTTGGGGCTCACTTACACCCATAACAACCTGGAGCAACAACAACCCGGTGGACTCACCGATGCGCAGTTCCGGACCAACCCCCGCCAGTCGCAACGTGCACGGAATTGGATGCTCGTACCCTGGAACGTGGCCGCCCTTTCACTCGATTGGCGACCGGACCGACGCACCGTTGTGGAGGCCAAGGTCTTCGGGCTTTTGGCCGAGCGGAATAGCGTTGGTTTCGTGAAACCCATT
>DAOORM010000268.1:0-3106 GCA_035389265.1 Flavobacteriales bacterium
GCGGGGTGGCGTGCATGCAGCAGCGGAAGATGGAGTGCGCCTTTAATGAATTCTCCAAGGCGGCGCAGGCCGATGAACGCTTTGTGGAACCCCGGATCATGCTGGCCGAGATCGCCGAGCAACGCGGCGAGGACGACGAAGCCATCACCCGTTACCGCGAGGTGATGGCCATCGCCCCGCGCTTCTTCCCCACGGCCCAGTTGCACCTCGCTGATCTGGAATTCCGGACCGGCCAATACGCCCAAGCCGAACAGAATTACCGGGGGTACCTGGACAAGGAGCAAGACCCCCAACGCAAGGCTCGCGCACGGCTGGGCCTGGACAATTGCACCTTCGCGGCACGCGCCATCCAGCAGCCTGTTCCTTTCGAGCCGAAGAACCTGGGGCCTGCCGTGAACAGTGCAGACCCGGAGTATTACCCCTGCATCACCGCCGATGACGCCACCCTGATCTACACCCGCCGTGTGAAGGATCCCGAGCTGATCCCCTGGGGCATGCAGGAGGACTTCATGGTGAGCCACCGCGGTGCAGAGGGGGCCTGGCAGGCCGCCAAGCCGATCCCCACGGTGAACACCCGCCAATACAACGAAGGCGCGGGTACGCTCACGCCGGACGGCCGCTTCATCGTCTTCACCAAATGCGCCACGGAGGATGGGTCCTACGGTGGATCGCTGCAGGGCTTTGGCAGCTGTGACCTTTTCATCAGCCGCCGCATCGGCGACCGCTGGACACCGCCCGAGAACCTTGGCCCGCCCGTGAACTCGCGCAACTGGGAGACCCAGCCCAGCATGGCCAGTGACGGTCGCACGCTCTACTTCATCCGCGGCACGCAGGCGCAGGACGGGATCAAGAGCATGGACATCTATTCCACGGCCTTGCAGGATGATGGCACATGGAGCAAGCCTGAGAAATTGGGTGCCAACGTGAACACCGCCTTCCAGGAGGAGAGCGTTCAGATCCACCCCGATGGTCGCACGCTGTACTTCAGGGTGGATCTGAACGCTCTCCTCCTGGAAGGCGGTGATCCACCCCGATGGTCGCACGCTGTACTTCAGCAGCAACGGACATCCGGGCTTCGGCGGGTTGGACATCTTCGTCAGCCGGAAGGAGGAGGATGGCAGCTGGGGTAAGGCCCTGAACCTGGGCTATCCCATCAACACCGGTGGCGACGAGAACAGCCTGCTGGTGAGCGCTGATGGGGAAGTGGCCTACTTCGCCAGCGATCGCGAGGGCGGGCTCGGCGACCTGGACCTTTACAGCTTCGAGCTCTATCCGGAGGCGCGCCCGCTGGCCGTGAGCTTCATCCGCGGCAAGGTCACCGATCGGACCAATGGTCAGCCCGTGGAGGCCGATGTGCAGCTCTACGACCTCGCCACCGGAAAGCTCGCCACCGGTGCCTACAGCGATCCGCTCACCGGGGAGTTCCTGGTGTGCATCCCAGCCGGACGCAGCTACGCGCTGAACGCCAGCAGCGAAGGCTACCTCTTCTTCTCGCAGAACTACGATGTGGCCGCCGGTACGCCCAAGGAGCCTTACACGCTCAACGTGCCGCTAAGCCCCCTCACAGCCGGCAGTGTCATCGCCTTGCGCAATATCTTCTTCAACACGGCCAGCTACGAGCTGCTGCCCACCTCCAACGCCGAGCTGGACAAGCTCACCGCGCTGCTGAAGAGCAATCCCACGCTGCGCATCGAGTTGGGCGGCCACACCGATAACGTGGGCGCCGATGCGGCCAACATGACGCTGAGCGATCAACGGGCACAGGCCGTGCGCGACTTCGTGATCGCACAGGGCATCGACGCCTCCCGGATCACCGCCAAGGGCTACGGCGAGACCAAGCCCGTGTCCACCAACGATACCGAGGAGGGTAGGGCGCAGAACAGAAGGACGGAGGTGACGGTGCTGTAGGGGTAGCGCAAAGGCATCAGCGGGTCGATCGTTGGGAAGGACCGTCAGGGGGCGGGCTGAGGCGGAAGGTCAGGTCGTTCACTCCTCTTCGTAGTAGTAGGAGTGGTCAATGCCTTTCATGAACATCTCCCGACTGTGGATCTGGTCGGTCAACGCATTCTCCAGCAGCGCTTTCAAGGGGCGGGGATCCACCGAACTGCTCATCATCGCGTTCATGTATTCCCGCTTGCCGATCCGGCTCCAGTCCACACAGCGCTGTAGCCGCTTCTTCAGGATCAGGTCCAGCCAGATCCGGGTGCTTCGGCCATTGCCATCCATGAACGGATGGGCAATGTTCATCTCCACGTATTTCTCGACGATAAGATCGAAGGTGTCCTCCGGCATCCGATCGATCTGCTGCAGGGTGGCACCCAGGAAGTGCGAAACGGCGAATTGGAACCCGCCTTTGGAGATATTCTTCTGCCTGATCTGGCCAGCGAAGGGGTAAAGACCTCCGAAGAGGTATGCGTGGATCTGTTGCAAGCCCTTCGCGGTGCCTACTTCGAGGCTGTCGATGAAGGAACTTTCGAACAACGCATATGCCTTGGTGCGGCTCTTTCCATCCACGCTCTCTTCGCTGTGGGTGAACCACTGGATGAAACGATTCGCCTCTTTGCTCGGGAATTCTTTGCCCAAGGCGATGATCCCTTCCTGGTCGAGGACATCGGTCAGTCGCTTTTTGCCGTCCGGCGCCGCGAGTTTCAACTGGGTAGTGACACTAACCACTTGACTGTTCTCCCGCTTCAACTTGGCCTTGAGGTACTTCCAATAGTTCCGGGTCTTCTCGTAGTCGCTTTGATCGGTCAGCACCGCCACGATATCAAGAACGGAGAACCACCACTTGGAATTGGCCTCATCCCAGATCGCACGAACCTCGCGATCGTCGAAGAAACGGATGGAGATGCGGCTCATGTGGTTCTGATGCGAACGGGTGAAGGCGCAGCTTGGGTGTTTTCTGCCTGGAAGCGTATTGCAGACGTGACACGGATACGAAGGCCTGAAAATACGGTGTACGGTTTGATCGTACCCCTCCACCACTGTGGTTCGCTCCGCTCATGGTCAGGTGGCGGCCGTCGGAGTGTTCGGGCATGCATCACCGCCAAAGGCTACGGCGAGACCAAGCCCGTGTCCACCAACGATACCGAGGAGGGTAGGGCGC
>DAOORM010000268.1:3206-3659 GCA_035389265.1 Flavobacteriales bacterium
AGAACAGAAGGACGGAGGTGACGGTGCTCTAGTGCTTCACACCCAAGCCCCGCACCACCTTCGCCAGCCCGTGGTGAAAGGCACCCTCGTGCAGTTCCACCTCCACCTCCTCCAAGCGGTGGAACTCGATACCCGGGAATTCGGCACGGACCTCCTCCACGGAGTACAACATGTCCACCTGCTGAGGGCCGCCGCTCTGGTGGATGGCCTGGTAGGAGAGCTGGGCCTTGGCAAAGGCTTCGAAGATCACCGAACCACCCGGACGCAAGTAGGTCAGCAGTTCGCCCGTGAGCGAGGACCGTATCGCCGCTGGGAAATGGGCGAACACCAGTCCCAAGGCGTCGAAGTCGCCGGGTAGCGTGGGGGTCTCAGCGAGCGTGCCGATGTGGTATTCCAGCCTCACGCCATGCTGCCCGGCCAATGCCATGGCTTTGTTACGGCCGGCCTCGCTGA
>DAOORM010000269.1:0-3650 GCA_035389265.1 Flavobacteriales bacterium
CGATCCTGCCGGGCTTCACATCGTCGTTCGCGCACTTTTCTTGGTAGGCGATGTCGTACACAACACCGGGCAGGCTGTTGGATGGGATGGTGTACCAACGCTGGGGACCGTCCGCCGTGTAGATCTCGCGACCTGCGGGACCGTATGCGGCATGACGGGCCTTCGTTGCCATCGCCACGCTGTTCGGGTTGAACATGAACAGCGCCTTCTCGCCCAGGATCGTGTCCATGCGACGGTCGAAGTACGGCACCCCGAAGGATGTCATCTTCGCCTGGTTGCTGGCTCCGGTCGGGTCGCTGGTCTCCATGCCCACCTTCCACATGTACTGCTTGAGCAGCGTGCCCGACAGCATCTTGCCCATGGTCAGCTTGTTGATCCACAGCGCCGTGTCGAAGTAGCCGAACAGGTCGGGGTTCCAGCTTACGGCAGGGATGTAGGTCTCGCTGCCGACCACCTCGTACTGGCCATCGGTGAACTTGTTGACCCCAGCAGCCGCGTTGAAGAACGCGATCGCCTTGGCGGCCCAGAACTCGTCCATCAGCTTCATCTTCTTGAGGAGCGCACGCGCCACCACTTCCTCCTGCGTGAGCAGGCTGGTTCGGAACATTTCCTCGGTGATGCTGAAGGACTTCTCGAAGCACTCCGTGAGCTCGTAGTTCACGCAGTTGTCGCCGATCTCCTCACCGTCGATCGTGCACTGGTCGGTGCAGTCCTCGGGATCGGTATCGTCGCAGTCGTCCACCCAGTAGACCTTCAGTTCGCGGTCCTTCTCGGGGTTCTCCAGTACCTGGAGCCGTGCGGTCTGACCGGACAGGATGGCGAGGGCAGGCTCAACGTCGGGGATGTACTCCGCGTTGATGATGCCATCGTTCCAGATTTCGGAGACCTTGGCCTTGATCTCGAGCAGCTTGGAGCAGTCGAAATTACCGGCGGTTGTAGTTGACATGGTTTTTAGGGGTTAAGGTTGGACCTAAGAGGCCACCCCGTTCCGCCTTCCAGCCTCCCTGAGTTTGTCAAGCTGGTCCCGGCGCTCGGCCCGGTCCCACACCGTATCGGTGATGCGCTGCCACTCATTGGCGTACTGTTCGACGGTCTTGGGGTCGAACGCCTTCGTGTCCCCGCCCTTGCCGCTCTCCTTCCCCTTGCGGTTGGGATCGTCCGCACCTTCACGCTGGTCGCCCTCGGCGAATTCATAGTACTTGTTGGCGATGGTCTTGACGTGCGCTTCGAACTTGACAGGGTGCCCGTGGGCATCTTCAAGCCGACCAGTTCCATCCGCCTTCATGGGCACGATGTCCTTGATCTCGCCGTCTTCTTCCACCACCTGGTACTTGCCCGCTTTGATGGCATTCTCCAGCAGTGACATGTGTGCAGCGGCCTTCTCTGGATCACTCGACAGCACCGGTTTCAGTGCCTTGAAGATCTGGATGGCCCGAGCTTGGACGCGGCCAAAGTCGCGTTCAGCTTTGAACTCGGCACGAAGCTCCTCCTCCCGGGCTTTGACCTTCTCCTCATACGTCTTGGGCAGCGCGTTCGCGTGCTCCTCCAGTTTGAGGTACAAGGGATGCGCCTTCACGGTCTCCTCGGTGAGCGTATCGCCCCCCTTGGTCCGTTCAGCCACGATCGCCTTGATCAGATCCTTGCCCTTCTTATCGGTGGCCTTGATGCCGAATTCGTCCCTCAGTTCGCGCTCCAGACCTTCCAACGCTTCCCGCTTGCCGCGCGAGTAGGTGTCGGCCTTGACCTTTTCGACGTCCCCCTTCAGGGCGGCAACCCTGTCAGCGTCCATCTTGGTCAGGTGATCCAGTGCATCGGTCTTGAAGGACCCGTCCTCTTCTTTGAGTGAGGCAACTCCCGTTTCGTCCAACTTGTAGCTGGTGGACAACAGCCCTGTGAGAACTTCTTCTGCCGTTGGCATGGTGCTCTACTTTGCGGCCTTCGTGGCCTTGTTAGGTTGCTCGTTTCCTTGGTCCCTGCCCGCCTCATCGATCACCGCCTGGGCGATGGCATCCGGGATCTTTGACGCGCGATCTGCTGCCGGCCGCAGGGTCTCCACGATCTCGTACTTCGAGGCCCATCCCTTCCTCACGATGTCCTGCCATCCGCTTTCGGTGACCGGGTAGACCTGCTCGGTCTTGATGTTCTTGATCCTGTACATGGGTTCAGGCTTTAGCGGTTGCGACCTTGCTCTTCCACCCGGCGGCCTGTGCCTTCTTGGCCCCAAGGCCAGCGGCGTCCAGTGCCTTGTTGACCGTGGGAAGGGTTGCGGCCTTGAGTTGTGCCTTGGTGGCGATGCCCGCCTTGGCCAGCACTTGCGCGACCTTGGGCGTGAGGCTTTCGTCGAGGCCCGCCAATTCGGTCGGCAGGTCGGCTTCCTTTCCTTCCTCCGCAGGTGCGGCACCCACTTGGGTCGCTTCCTGGGAGGGTGCGGCTACTTCGGCCGCTGGGGCTTCCCCCAACTCCTCCGGCTTCGCGCCGCTGATCATCAGGGCTTCGGCCTTGCGCTCGGCTTCCAAGGCTGCATCGGCTGCGGCCTGGATCGAAGGCGGGATCATGGTAGGGGTCTTCACTGTGGCCGGGTTCGCCTTGGTCGGGGTTGCCGTAACGCCCTTCAGCGCCCGCCATCCCTTGCGCGTGTCGCCTCGTTCCTTGGAGTTCGCCATCAGGTCCCAGGTGCGCTGGCTGATGGTCTTCTGCTGCCCTGTTCGGGTGTTCTCGATCACTACTGTGCCCATTGGTCTGCTCGTTTGATGGGGCCGAATGTAGTGACGCGGTGTCATTAAGATGGTTCCAACGCGAAAAGGGCGCCCGTGGTGAGCGCCCTTTTCGTATGGGGATGGTGTTGCCTTAGTCGCGCGGCTCGTCGGCGAGCTCTCGAACGGTCACCGATACAGCCTCGGCTGCGTTGTAGACCTCGATGCCCAGCCAGAACACCACCTTGCGGTCCGCGTCCTGTAGTTGGATCTCGCCGGTTCCGACCGCAGTGGCCGTCACCGATGCTGAAAGGCCGTCCGTCGCCTCGTCCATCTTGGTGATCTTGTCACCGATGGATGCGATGCGAACCGGTCCTTCGCCTTCGGCACCTTCGAACACGATGGCGAACGGCTTGGGGCTCATCGCCACGCGGATGCTCTGCGTGCTGGTCTGCACGAAGGCCACGTTATCGAATGTCAGCCGCGCCTCCATGATCAGTCGCGGGGTTCGTCACCGATCTCGCGGGCATTGAACGATACGGCCTCAGCGGGCAACGTGGTGACGGTGATCACCAGTTCCAGCTTGTTCACATCATCACCCAAGCGGGTATCGATGAAGGAGCGGATCACGCTGGTGGCTGGGAACTCGGTGGCCGTGTTGTCGGACTTCACCACGATCTGATACCCGCTCGGATCGGCTGCGGTGTCCACGACCAACTCGGCCGCACCGGATTCGTTCACTTGACCCTGCACGCCACCATCGGTTACGGTGATGTTGCCTACGCTGTCCACGAAGTCCTCCAGTTGGAAGCGCTTACGGCGGTCCTGGTTGACCACCACGTTCAGAAAGATCTCTGCCATTGGTAAGGGGTTTGTTGGTTTGAGTTGTGGGGCGAATGTATGCCGCGGATCGGCTTCCTGGTAACCGCTTCGACGAATGGTCAGTCGATCACGGTG
>DAOORM010000270.1:0-3640 GCA_035389265.1 Flavobacteriales bacterium
CCATGTGGGCCAATGAAGGTCTAGTGAACGGCAAGCCTTTCTTGTCCAACGACTCTTACTACTTCATCACTGACGTGCATCTGGCCATGGGTGGTGAAGGCGCTGGACTGGGCTGGTTCATTGAACAGAACAACGGTTCCGAAGTGATCACCCACAGCGGTGGCATGCCGGGCTTCATCCTCAACCACGCCGTGGTGCCCGACAAGGACCTTGCGGTGATCGCCCTTGGCAATGGTGAGAGTTACAGCGTGTTCGCCATCACCAACAAGATCCTGGACCTCTACCTGGGCGACGGCGCTGCGGATCCCGTGGCGGACATGATGCCCCGACTCGCCAAACGGAAGGAGCGCGAAGCCGCCCGCGTGAGCGCCCGCCTGAACGCCCGCGTGAAAGGCACCAAGCCGTCCGTGGCAGGCGCAGAACTGGCTGGCACCTATACGGACAAGATCTACGGCGATGCTGTCGTCACGGTGGTCGATGGTTCACCGGTGCTCTCCTTTACACCCGCCAAGGAACTCTTCAGCGGAAAACTGGTGCATTGGCATTACGACACCTGGAAGTGGGAGCATGCGGACCCCTTCTTGGAACCGGGCTACATCACCTTCGCCTTCGATACCGACCACAAGGTCACCGGCTTCAAGGTGGATCTGCACAGCCCTGACTTCCACTTCTACAAGCTCGACTTCCAGAAGAAGTGACCGCGATGCCCTTGCGCTCAAAGGCCGCAGTCCTCTTCCTGGTCACGCTGATGTTCAGCACCTGGCACCTGGACCAAGGGCAGAACGCGAACACCGTGAGTCGAGCGGCTTCCGTAGCGGCCTTGGTGGAACAGGGAACCTGGAGCATCGATGCCTTCGCGGACCTGACCAACGATCGCGCACGGGTGAACGGTCGCTACTACTCCGAGAAAGCTCCCCTGCCAGCGCTTTGCGTGGTGCCTTTCCATTGGGTGTTGCGCCAAGCTGAGTTGATCGGCGTGAGCGAAGGCGATCATATCAACGTCGATCTGCTCCGACTTGGTGGTGCGCTTTGTGGAAGCCTGCCCTTCGCGGTGATCGTTGTCCTCTGCTGGTTGAACCTTCAACGGCGCACGCCTGAAAGGAGCGGCGTTCCGCTCGTGTGGGCGATGTTCTTCGGCAGCTTCCTGTTCATCTATAGCGGCACCTTCTTCGGCCACCTCATGGGAGCAGCGTTCGCGCTCGGGGCGCTCCATGTCCTTGAACGCGGGCGGCATGGCCTGGCCGGGGCGCTCACGGGTTGTGCCGTGCTCTCCGACTATCCGCTGCTCCTGTTCGCAGGTTGCTGGACGCTGCACCTCGCCATCACGAGCTACCGATCGGCAGGATCGCCACGAGCGCTCCTCCGCTTCGTCGGTGGGGCGTTGCCCTTTGCCGCCGCCTTGGTGCTTTACAATAGCGTGGTCTTCGGGGCGCCGTTCTCTGTTGGCTACGATCATCTCGACGCTTACGCTTCGGAAAACGGAATTATGATCGAAGGGCTCCGACCCGAAGCGCTCTTCGGGTTGACGCTCTCGCCCTACCGCGGCCTGATCCCGCACATGCCCGTATTGGCGCTCGGATTGGTGGCCTGGGCGCTCGCTGCACGGAAAGAAAAACACACCGTGGGCCTGTTGGTGTCCATACCCGCGGTGCTCACCTTACTCTTCGCTAGCAGTGTAGGCATGTGGTGGGGCGGTTGGGCCTTCGGACCGCGCCACCTGACCACCGTTGCTGCACTGCTCGCCTACCGGACACTCCCGCGCATTGCAGCTCTACCCTGGTCGCGGGTACCGCTCATCCTTCTCGGCTTCATCGGCCTTGCGTACGCCTTCATGGCGAAAAGCACCGTGTGGTACTCCCTGCCGACCGGCATCCTGCGCCCCTTCAGCAGCATCATTCTACCCAAGCTGGAAGGTGGCGTCTTCACCACCAGTCAATGGCCGGTCGTCCTCGGGGCCTCCCCGCTCCTGGGCACGGTCCTCTTCCTCCTTTCTTTCGGTGCTGCGCTCGTGTTGTTGCACCGACTGTTCAAACCATCCGATCATGCACCTCTTCCACTGCCCTGACCTGCTCGCCGACCTGATCGAGCTCCCCGAGGAGGAGGCGCACCATGCCACTTCCGTGTTGCGGCTTGCCAGCGGTGCGCGCATCGGCGTGCTGGACGGGAAAGGAACGCGTGCGGTGGCTACGATCGAGCTCGTTAGCAAACGTGGATGCACCGCACGGATCATCGAACGCAGCACCACTCCGCCGGAACGCACCGCACGCATCCACCTCGCGGTAGCGCCCACCAAACAGATGGACCGCTACGAGTGGTTCGTGGAGAAGGCCGTGGAGCTCGGCGTGGACCGCATCACGCCACTAGTGACGGATCGAACGGAGCGCGCCAAACTCCGCATCGACCGCCTGCAGCGCGTGGCCATCAGCGCCATGAAGCAGAGCCAACGCTCGTGGTTGCCACACATCGATGAACTCACCACCATGAAGCAATTGCTTGCCCAGGACCTACCCGAGCATCGCTTCTTCGGCTGGTGTGAGGGCGAGCATCGTTCGCTGATGGACGCGTACGATCCCGACAGCCATGCGCTCGTCCTCATCGGCCCAGAGGGTGACTTCACGGCGGAGGAGGCTGGTCTGCTCCGGTCCAGCGGTTCCACCGCCGTAGCCATCGGCGATGCGCGATTGCGCACCGAGACCGCCGCGCTGGCCGCCTGCACCTGGATGAGCCTCGCCCAGCAGCGGTAACTTCGCCCCATGTTCAGGAACATCGTACGCACGGTCCTCGGCTTGGCTCTGGTCTGCATGGGCCATTCGACGGCCTTCGCCCAGGGCTCCTTCCAACTGGCCGTGTTGAAGTACAACGGTGGCGGCGATTGGTACGGCAACCCCACCTCCTTGCCCAACCTCGTGAAGTTCTGCAATGCGCAGCTGGGCATGGCCATGAACCCCGAGGTCCCCATCGTGGAAGTGGGCAGCCCGGATCTCTTCACCTACCCGCTCGTGCACCTGACCGGCCATGGCAACGTGGTCTTCTCCCAACAGGAGGCCGAGAACCTGCGCAATTACCTCATCGCAGGAGGCTTCCTTCACATCAGCGACAACTACGGCATGGATCCCTTCATCCGGCCCATGATGAAACGTGTATTCCCCGAGCTGGAATTCCTGGAGCTACCCTTCGCGCACGCCATCTACCACCAGAAGTTCGACTTCGCCCAAGGGCTTCCGAAGGTGCACGAGCATGACAACAAGCCCCCGAAAGGCTTCGGGCTCTTCTGGGAAGGCAGGCTCGTGTGCTTCTACGACTTCGAGTGTGACCTTGGCGATGGCTGGGAGGATGCCGACGTCCATGGCGACAGCGAGGCCAACCGCACCAAGGCCTTGCAGATGGGCGCGAACATCGTGCGCTTCGCCTTCAGCGGGGCGGAGAACTAGGGCCAGCGGGCTTGTTGAGGCTGCTGGCACAGATGCGGCAGAAGTTCGCATCGGAGAGATGCTCGTCCATGCCGCAGTGCGGGCAGGTCCGGTGCTTTACGTTGCGCGACTGACGCGCCATCTCCACGGTGACGATACCCGTGGGGATCGCGATGATGGCATAACCCAAGAGCATGATGCCACTGGCGAGGACCTGCCCCAAACTCGTC
>DAOORM010000271.1:0-3626 GCA_035389265.1 Flavobacteriales bacterium
GGCTCCATACCACGTCCATTCCGCTCACCACCTCCCCGAAACGGGTATAGCGCCCGTCGAGGTGCGGAGCCGCGCTGTGGGTGATGAAGAACTGGCAGCTCTCCGTGTCCCTTCCAGCGGAGGCCAGACCAACGGAGCCTCGGGTGAATGGCGTCCGACCGATCTCCGTACGCAATGTCCAGTGCATGCCACCATAACCGTCGCCACGCGGGCAACCCCCTTGCACCACGAAGTTGGGCACCAGGCGATGGAAGGCCTTTCCGTTGTAGTAGCCTGCGGTGACCAAGGAATCGAAGGCGAGGCTGCTGCCGGGGCATTCGTTGACGTCCGTCGCGATGATGATCTCGCCCTTGGTGGTCACGATCCGGTAGCGCTGGCCTTGTTGGAGCGCGCGCAACTTCGCGCGGTCGATCGGGTGGTTGTAGACCGGGGCTCGGGGAGCGATGGGTGGAAGTCCATTACGCTTGGCAGCCAGATCATCCAACCGCTGCACCGCTTCCAAGTCGCGCAAGGGCTGTAGCGTGGCCCGCGCTTTGCGCTCGACCTCTTCCGGTATCAGCACGCGTAGTTCACCCGCATCCATACCGGTGAGCTTTTCCGCGGCAGCGCAGATCAGGCCGGGATCGGCACTGCCGAAGACGTGGTGCCAGAAGGGTGCCGCTTCGCGCAGCTGCATATCGGGTGTCACTGCCCGGGGCATCCGAAGCGCCCACAGGTTCCGATCAGCCATCACGACGAATGCCGCCTGCCTGATCACCGGATGCGCATCGCTGAACACCAATTTCTCCAGGTCGGTATCACGGTAGTCATCATCCACCATGCTGCGCGCTTTGATGCGTTCTGCTTCGGCATACGGGTTCGTTGAGGTGTCCGTTCTCAGAAGGAGAACGGCTTTTTCCTTCGTCTGGATGTTGTAAGCCATCAATCCGCCGACCCTATACCTGGTCACGGCATCGAACCAACGGTCGTTCTCCATCACGGACCAATACGGACCACCGCGGCTGAAGACACCACCGCTGTTCAAGGCATCGGTCGCCGCTGTGCGCACGGCGGGGATCGGATCATTCGTCCACGCCAGTAGTGAATCGCGTGTGCGCGCGTCGGGTTGATGACCCAATGCCATCATGGCGGAGATGCGTATCGGAAGCGGCTGATCGCGACCTCCGGCAGCCAGCAACATGTCCGTTCGACGCCGTCCGGGGACGTACTGAAGAGCCCGTAGGAGTAGCGCTTTCACCTCGGGGTCCTGCTCCTCGTTCGCGGCACGCAACATCAACAGGCTATCCTGCAGTAGCATATTCATGGGCAGTCGCCTGATAGCATCGGCCGCACGCGCGCGCTCCTGACCGCTGCTGCGTTCCAGGTAATACACGGCGGGCGCCACTTCCTTCAGCTTGCTGCGCCTCTGAAGGTTCAGGAACATCGCGCGCAAGTAGGCGCGATGCACGGTGCTGTCCCGCTCCAGGTCCGAGCGCTCGGCCATGCGGTCCACGGTGCTGTCGTTCGCGATGAAGCCGAGCGCGAAGACCGCGTTCACGCGGACGTCGACATCCGGGTCTTGAAGTGCCGCCAGCAGACAAGGCACGGAAACATAGTCCTGGACCGAGGCGAAGGCCAGCGCTGCGGCGGTCCTCACAACAGCCGAGCTGTCTTCTAACAAGGCACACAGCGCTGATACGTTACGACGCTCCTGCGCATCAAGCACCGGCCAAAGGCGCTCATCCGACCAGCGGTTAGGTGGTGGCGGAACTTCATCGAGCGCTAGGCCACAGCCCCCGAAGGCCAGTGCGGCAATGATCAGCAGATGGACGGTACGCATGGATGACGAAGATCGCACTGGAAGGACTAACGCGGTCTGCCGTGCGTTCTGGACGTTGGAGCAGGTGTCGATCACGACTTGCCAAAGTCCAGCGCGGCCCGCTTCGCGAAAAGGGTCGTCAGGTCCCAGCCAAAGTACCGTAGGGCTCCTAGGAGCACCATGGTGGCTGTGGCCTCATCGATGTTGCCCACCAGGGGCAGGTTGTCCGGAAGGAACTCCAACACGCCGAAGGTGGGATTCACGAGGTAAAGGAAGGCAAGCGCGCCGGCGAAGGCGACAAAGGCTTTTTTCATGGCGATGGAAGTCATGCAACAGTCATACCAACGGTAGAGCGGCCACCGTGCGTATGGCCGGGGTAATTTCGCACCCGTGATGAAGAACATTTTCCTGCCCGCCTTCGCCCTACTGTCCTGCACCGGTTATGCGCAACTGAAGTCCGATGCCGATGTGTTGGACCAGATGCGCTACGATGTGCAATACCTGGCCAGCGACCTGCTCGAAGGTCGGGAGGCCGGGACCAAGGGCGAGAAGCTGGCGGTGGATTACATCGCTGGTAAGTTCGGAGGCATTGGTCTGATGCCCTACGGCGACAGTGCCACGTACATTCAGTCCTTCACGTTCAATGCCGACCCCGTGCTCGGACCGAACAACACCCTGCAGATCGGCCGGGTGAAACTCAAGCTGGACGAACAGTTCGCTGTGTTGCCTTTCAGCGCAACGGGTCTTGCGCGGGCCAAGGTGAAGAAGGTCGGCTACGGGATCCACGCACCCGAGCTGAACTACGACGACTATAAGGATGAGGATGTGAAGGGCTGGGTGGCTGCCATCGCTATCGGCTCACCCGATGGTATACACCCACACAGCAAGTACCTCGCCTATCACGATCTGTGTACACGTGCCGAGGTGGCTGCTTCGCAGGGTGCGGTTGGTGTGATCTTCTACAATGATGACAAAGCCGTGGAGGATCCCAGCCTTCGGTTCTCGGCCAAGGTGAAACCGTGCGCCCTGCCGGTGCTTTACTTGAAGGGCGACTCTTACCACGAGCACCTGATCACGGGCAACCCCTTCGTCGCACAGACGGATATCGTACGCGAGCAACGCACGGCCTACAATGTGGTCGGCCTTTTAGATAGGGGCAAGGAGAACGTGGTGGTGATCGGTGCGCATCTGGACCATTTGGGTTGGGGGGACGAGGGATCGTTGCATCGCGGGGAGAAGGCCATACACAATGGTGCCGATGACAACGCCAGTGGGATAGCCGTGATGCTCGCACTCGCCGCCGACCTGGCGGAAATGGATCAAGCCAATGCGAACGATTACCTCTTCATCGCCTTCAGCGGTGAAGAAAAGGGTCTCTATGGCTCGAATCACTGGACCAAGCATCCGACCCTGCCGATCAGCACCCTCAACTACATGATCAACCTGGACATGGTCGGTCGATTGGACAGTAGCAACGTCATCGGCGTGAACGGCGTTGGAACCTCACCAGCTTGGGCCGAAGTGGACCGCACGCTCATCGGGGGCCTCAAGCCCAAGACCACCACGAGCGGCATCGGACCGAGCGACCACACGAGCTTCTACCTGCAAGGCATTCCGGCCATCCACTTCTTCACCGGTACCCATGCCGATTACCACAAGCCGAGCGACGATATCGAGAAGATAAACTTCCCCGGCATGCTGAAGGTGACGCGATACATCGAATCGTTGATCACGTCCTTGAATGACGACGGCAAGCTCACCTTCACGAAGACAGAGGAGGTGAACACCGAGAACACGCCGCGCTTCAAGGTGACCTTGGGCGTGGTGC
>DAOORM010000272.1:0-3610 GCA_035389265.1 Flavobacteriales bacterium
GGAGCGGCCCAGGTGGTAGCGCGGAAGGAACCTTCCAACCAGGCACGGACGCACCTGGAGTGTACACCTACGCCATCACGGCGCTGTCGCCATGTCCGAACGTTTCGGCGACGGTCACGGTCGGCATTGAAGCACCGCCCAACGCTGGTCTGGACGGCAGCACCACCTTGTGCCCAGAGGCCCCTTCGATCCTGCTCTTCGATCTCCTTGATGGAACACCGGATGCTACGGGCACGTGGACCGGTCCGGGCGGTGTGACCAGCGATGGCACATTCGACCCTGCCACCGACGCACCGGGCACCTATACCTATACCGTGTACGGCGAATTGTGTCCGCAGGATGCCTCCAGCTCAAGTGTGAACATTTACGTGGTGCCGACACCGAATGCTGGGCCGGATGCGCTGTCGTGCAACTTGAAGTACGACCTCGCCGCCTCCGGAACGTGGGCCTCTGGAACCTGGATCCTTCCTCCGGCCTTCTTGATCGATGATGCGACCTCGCCGACGGCCTTGGTCTCCGCACCGGCGGGAGGCTCCTACACCTTCGTCTGGAATGTGGTCACCGCAGAAGGGTGCGCGGCCAGCGACACGGTGAACGTGCTCTTCACCGACGTGATGGAAGGTGTGTACACCACAAGCGATGCCCTCTGTAACGGCAGCTGCGACGGCACAGCAACAGTGAACGCCACCGGGGGGAACGGCGGATACATGTACATCTGGTCCGGAGGAGTTGCTGGTAATGAAGCCGAGGCGATCGGCCTCTGCGCAGGCATGTACAACGTGATCGTCGCCGACACGAACGGGTGCAATGTGGTGATCCCGTATGTGATCGGTGAGCCTGAACCGCTGACCATCGATGGGGTGGTAACGGCACCGGAGACCTGCCCAGGCACTTGCGACGGCACCTTGGTGGTGAACGATGCTGAAGGGGTATCCTTCACGGTGAACGGCATCACCCAAACCTCGCCGCTCTTCAACGGCTTATGTCCGGGAACCTATCTCGTGGTGATGACCAACGCCAACGGCTGCATCGCCCAGTCGGCCGGTGTAGTGGCGAGTCCTCCACCGGTGATCCCTTCGTTCACCTATTCCCCTGACACCATCGTGGTGACAAACGCGGAGGTGAACTTCCTGAACCTCTCCTCCTCCAACGCCGTGTCGTTCGCCTGGACCTTCGGCGAAGAGGACACCAGCACCGACGAGAACCCGACCTACACCTTCCCAGGCGTCCTCGGCGCGATCTATAACGTTTGCCTCACCGCTTACGACGCCAATGGTTGCAGTAACACGGCCTGTTTGCCGATCCCGATCTACGATGTGCTCGCCGTGCATGTGCCCAACGCCTTCACCCCGAACGGTGACGGCGTCAACGATGAGTTCCTGCCCATCTTCAACGTACCCCAGGTGAAGGACTACGAATTCCTTGTCTTCAACCGGTGGGGCGAACAGATCTTCGGCACGGACCTACCGGGCAAACCGTGGGATGGCAGCTACGGCGGCGTGGTCTCGCAAGTGGATGTCTACGTGTGGAAGCTGATCTGCAAGGACGCCATCACCGGCGAACTGATCGAGCGCATCGGCCACGTTACCATCGTGGAATAGCGGGCGGAAGAAGCTTGTCGGTACAGCAAGTTCTTCGGATCTTCGTTCCTGACGGAAGATCACATGACGCGCTTCATTCTCAACGACACGCTGGTGGAGAGTACCGCATCACCCGGCACGGTGGTGCTGGACATCGTGCGGTACCACCAGCAGCTTAAAGGGACCAAGATCGGCTGCCGTGAAGGGGACTGCGGGGCGTGTACGGTGCTGGTCGGCGAGTTGAACGGCGAGCGTGTCGAGTACAAGTCGATGACCTCTTGCCTGCTCGCTTTGGCGAACGTGGAGGGCAAACATGTGGTGACGGTGGAAGGCCTGAACATGGAGAAGCTATCTCCGGTGCAACAGGCCCTGGTGAACGAAAGCGGAACGCAATGCGGCTTCTGCACGCCGGGCTTCGTGGTGAGTTTGAGTGGTTGCTGCATGTCTCGCGAAAAAGTCACCGAGGACGTCGCGGTGCGGGCGATCGACGGGAACATCTGTCGCTGTACGGGCTATAAGTCCATTGAACGGGCAGCTTCTTCAGTAGCACAACAACTGGCGCAGAAGAACACGGAGGATCCGATCGCATGGTCGGTGGAGAAGGGTTTCCTGCCGGCCTATTTCGCGGGCATCAAGGAACGACTGAAGACAACTCAGGGCGGAACTGAGCCGACCATCGACCGTGCCATCCTGGTCGCCGGTGGAACCGACCTCTATGTGCAGAAGCACGACACGATGCACCATTCGGCGGTACGTTCCGTGGCGAACGATACAGCGTTGAAAGGCATTCGCATCGAGCATGGCGAGTGCATCATCGGTGGCGCCTGCACGGCTGCGGATCTGTTGAACTCAGTGGAGTTGAATGACCACTTCCCGAAACTTGAACAGCACCTGTTGCTCGTATCCTCCACGCCCATCCGCAACATGGGCACCTTGGCCGGCAACTTCGTGAACGCTTCGCCCATCGGGGATCTTACGGCGATGTTCATCGCGTTGGACAGTATGATCGTGTTGCGCTCACCAGATGGCGGTACACGGGACCTGAAGTTGAAGGTTCTCTACAATGGCTACAAGCAACTCGACAAGTCACCGGATGATATCCTGACCTCCGTGTCTTTCAAACTGCCTTCAAAGAACACGCGTTTCAATTTCGAGAAAGTCAGCAAGCGCACCTACCTCGACATCGCCAGCGTGAATACTGCGATCCGCTTGGAACTCGAGGCTGATACGATACGCGAAGCCCACGTGAGCGCTGGTGGGGTGGCCCCGATCCCGAAATTTTTGGCGAACACATCAGCATTCCTTTCGGGAAGGCCGATCACCAAGGAAACTGTGCGTGCAGCGATCACTGTAATGAACGACGAGATCGCGCCGATCAGCGATGCACGCGGGACGGCGGACTACAAGCGCTTGCTACTCCGCCAGCTCTTCTTCGCGCACTTCATGGAATTGTTCCAGGAGCGCTTCACCCTGAACGAGCTGGTCGCATGAATAACATCGACAGCGCAGGCCACGTCACGGGTCGTTCGATCTACCTGGACGACATCCCAGTGCAACAAGGCACCTTGTACGCCTTGCCGTACGATGCGCCCTCGGCACACGCGCACATCAAGAACCTCGACCTGGGCAAAGCGACCGCAGCGCCAGGTGTGGTCCGCATCCTTACGCACAAGGATGTCACCGGCGAGAACCAGATCGGCGGCATCATCCCTGACGAGCCGCTGTTCGCTGAGCACGAGATCCACTTCTGGGGCATGCCGGTGGCGCTGATCATCGCCACGAGCGAGGATGCGGCTGTGCAAGCACGGAAGTTGATCACGATCGAATTGGAGGAACTTCCGGTGATCACCGATCCGCGCGAAGCACGAGCAAAGGGTGAACTGATCATCCCCCCACGAAGTTTCAAGTTGGGCGATACCACGAACGCTTGGGCCAACTGCGCGCATGTCTTCGAGGGCCGTGCGGACAACAACGGTCAGGAGCACCTGTACATCGAGACGCAGGGCGCCTATGCTTACCCCACCGAGCAC
>DAOORM010000273.1:0-3591 GCA_035389265.1 Flavobacteriales bacterium
GGCTGTTCTTGAAGGTCTGCTCGAAGCCCAGGAACTTCAGGATGCTGAGGTTCACACTGGGGTGGAAACGCAGGCCGCCCTTGTAAGGTCCGATGGCGCTGTTGAACTCGATGCGGAAGCCGCGGTTCACCTGTGTGTTGCCTTTGTCATCGACCCATGGGATGCGGAAGATGATGGTGCGCTCGGGCTCCACCATGCGCTCCAGGAGCATCTTGCCCTTGTACTTGGGGTTCGCCTCGATGAAGGGGATCACCATTTCGGCCACTTCGTGCACGGCCTGGAGGAATTCCGGCTCGTTGCCGTTGCGCTTCTTCACTTCGGCCATGAAGGCATCAACGGCCTTGTTCGACTTTGCCATACGGGGGTGTTTTGGGGTGCTTTGGTTGAAGCCTCCTACGCTGGTGCGCAGGTTGGCTAAAGCAGGCGCAAATGTAGCTGGGGGGAATGCACCTGCAAGGTCCGGTAGCCAGCGACCACCCGTAACCGGTCATGCCAGATGAAAGACCAGCTTGCACCGATCTCGGCTATCTTTACTATCGCCCTTTAGAAAATCCAGGAGAACCGCGAACATGCTCACCGAACGACCATACAGGCGCCTTAGGATGCTTGGCTTTATGGCCACATACCTGGTCATTTCCATGGGATGTCGGCATGATGTAGTGGTCCCCAAGAACGCTGACTATCGGATCCCCTTTTATGGTGAAATGCGATTCACGGTGCTCACGACCACATGGATGATGGGGCAACCTACTACAACATCGACAACCGTGTTCGATGGCGAGGTAAGACCCTTCGACCCTGCGGATAACGCCAATGACTTCTATGTTGAAGACGACAGCTCCGAAGACCCGGACCGCAAGATCACCATCGCATTCATACCCCAGGGCCACATCACCTCGCTATTGGAGGAAGATGGGACCCTGGTCGGAAAGACCGGCTATCACTATGGTCACAGCGGTGGGTTCGACCCTCCCGATACACTGCGCTTCACGTTGGGTGGCTTGGGCGGTCTTGGAGGTGGTACGAACTACTCGGTGGTCGGCGTAAGGCGATAACCGACCGGGACTCAGTTCAACTGATACACCTTCCCTGGCAAGCTCCTCACCACCCCGTTGAATTCCATGTTCAACAAGAGTCCAGAGACCTTGCCCTGCGCCCACTTGCTCTTCACGCACAGCTCATCGATGTGCGCACTGCCTTGTGCCTTGATGATGTCCACGAGCGTCTGCTCATCGGGAAGCAGATCAGCGAAGAGCGCAGCTTGCACCGGGGCCTTCTTCTTCTTGGGCAACCACTCCATCATGGTGATCACATCCTTGGCGTTGGTGATGAGGGCCGCCTTGTTCTGTTGGATCAATTTGTTGCAGCCTTCGCTCCGTGGGTCCGTGGGTCTTCCAGGGTAGGCGAACACCTCGCGGTCGTAGCTGCTGGCGATGTCGGTGGTGATGAGGCTGCCCCCCTTGGGGCCGCTCTCCACCACGATGGTGCAATCGCTGAGTCCGGCGATCACGCGGTTGCGCGCGGGGAAGTTGCCTGGTGCGAAGGGTGATCCACTGGGGAGCTCGCTCACCAATGCGCCATGCTTCACCATTTCCTTCGCCGAGGCGGCATGCTCGGCGGGGTAGAGTTTGTCGAGGCCATGCGCGACACAACCGATCGTGGGCATGTCGTTCTTCAACGCGGTCCTGTGCGCCACGATGTCGATGCCATACGCCAAGCCGCTTACGATGGTGGCCTTGCACTCCTTCAGCCCTTCCACCAGCTCCACGCAGAGCCGTTTGCCTTGCTCGGTGGGCGTGCGTGTGCCCACAATGCTCACCATGTGTTCGGCGTCGAGATCGGCCTTCCCGTTCACGAAGAGTATCACGGGCGCATCCTCGGCCTGTTTCAAGCGGCGTGGGTATTCGGGATCCAGGTAGAAGAGCGCACGCAACTTGTGCTTGCGGATGTACTCCACCTCCTTCTCCGCAGCGGGGATGACCTTCTTATCGGTGATGCTGGTGATGAGCTTGGGGCCTATGCCCGGCACCTTCTCCAGCGTGTTCTTCAACTTCTTGTCCGTGAAGATGGGCTCCACCCCACCGCAATACGCCACCAGGTTGCGGGCGTTCACGGGGCCGATGCCCTTGAGCATGCTCAGTGCGATCCGATGGACGAGTTCTTGTTCTCCCATGGTGGGAAGAGCCTTTTTCTACATTTACCCGGCTCGGCGGTAAAGCCTGCCGGTTGTGACATGTGGAACCAGATGAACGGGAGAGCGCACGAATATAGTCGGGTGATGTTGCGGCTGATCGTCGCGCTATTCGCTCTTTCCGGGACCTTTTCCGCCACTGCACAGACCACCTTGCTGAAAGGCGTCGTGCGCGACAGCCTCTCCAACGAACCCCTCTTCGGGGCGAGCGTGATCCACGCGCCGGGCAAGGGTGTGGCCACCGATCTGAGCGGGGCCTACAACTTGCCATTGCCCTTCGGCGAATACACGATCACGTTCTCCTGCGTGGGCTACACCGCGGTGACGCGCCGGGTGGTCCTCTCCGAAGCCAACTCGTGGAGCCTCGATGTGCGTATGCGCCCCTCCACCACGCAACTGGAGATGGTGGTGGTGAGCGCGGGACGTTTCGAGCAACGCGTGGGAGAAGTGACACAATCGTTGAGCGTGATCAGACCCGACCTGTTGCGCAACAAGAACAGCGTCTCGCTGAACGAGGCCTTGGACCAGGTGCCCGGCGTGGTGATCATCGACGAGGAACCCCAGATCCGTGCAGGCAGTGGCTTTTCGTACGGCGCAGGCAGTCGTGTGCAGGTCTTGGTGGACGACATCCCGATCCTGAGCGGCGACATCGGGCGGCCCAACTGGAGCTTCCTGCCGATCGAGAACCTCGAGCAAGTGGAAGTGATCAAGGGCGCATCCAGCGTGCTCTATGGAAGTGCCGCGCTGAGCGGTGTGATCAATGTGCGCACCGCCTTCCCCCGCGAAACACCGAGCACCAAGGCCACCGTCTTCTCGGGTTTCTATGATGCGCCGGCGAACGCACGGGCAAGATGGTGGGGCGATAACAACCCGGTCTTTTCGGGGGCCAACTTCAGTCATGCACGGCGTTTTGGCAAATTCGACCTGGTGCTCGGGGGCAACGCCTTTGCGGACAATGGCTTCATCGGACCCGAGCCCTTGCCTGCGGATACTATCGCAGCGGATCCTCTCCGCACCGGCCCCGGGGGTTATGAGAATCGCATCCGCTTCAACGTGGGTACGCGTTGGCGTAACGGCAAGGTGAAGGGATTGAGCTACGGCATCAATGCCAACGCCATGAAGAGCCGGAGCACGAGCGTCTTCATCTGGAACGACATCACCGATGGTCTGTACCGCCCCAAGCCCGGCACGGTCACGCGAACCCGCGGCACCCAGTTCTACGTGGACCCCTTCGTGGATTACCTCTCCAAGAAAGGCACGCGCCACACGCTGCGCACGCGCATGCATCGGCAGGAGTTCGACAACGACAACGACCAGAGCAACGCCAACCGCACACTGCATGCGGAGTATCAGGTGCAGCAACGGTTCAACCTCTTCGGCGAAACGGTGGCCACGGCAGG
>DAOORM010000274.1:0-3585 GCA_035389265.1 Flavobacteriales bacterium
TGTAGTGACCGATACGCAGGGGTGGACAGCTACCTCGGATCTTTCCCCTTGCCACTTGTCCCATCCTTGCGCACCTGTTCTTCGATCTCCGCCACCTTGCCGGCCTTCTTGCCGGCCATTCCCACGGGGTCGTAAGTCTGGTCATCGCTTGGTTCAGCTGGCCGTGTGTTGGCCTTGATCTCGGCAGCCGTGGGACCAGCACCTCTTGGCGGGCTGGGCGGCGTATTCAACTTCTTGTCCGTTCGCTTGGTCATGGTCTTCGTTTATGATCATCTGGCAAAGCATGGACCATGGAACATGTGAAGCTGTGCCTGTCTGGCAACCGCGCATCTTCTCCTCGGATCGGGGAGATCCTGCGGCATCGCGGTGCGCAGGGTTCCACATCGTACGCGATCAATTCCCGTTCCACCCATCCGTTGTTACTGAACTTTTTTCGTCGGCACACCTGCATCGCCGTGCTACTTTATGCGGATCGAGATCGTCAGATTTCACGTCAGCCTATGAACGAAGCCCGCCTTACCGAGAAGTTGTCCGTCCTGGCCGATGCTGCCAAGTACGATGTGAGTTGTGCCAGCAGCGGCAGCACCCGCACCAACCACAATGCGGGCTTGGGCAACGCGAGCAAGATGGGTATCTGCCACAGCTACACCGCCGATGGTCGCTGTGTGAGCCTCCTGAAGATCCTGCTTACAAACCACTGCATCTTCGATTGCGCATATTGCGTCAGTCGGCGCAGCAATGATGTGAAGCGTGCGGCCTTCACCGTGCAGGAAGTGGTGGACCTCACCATCAACTTCTACCGCCGCAACTACATCGAGGGTCTCTTCTTGAGCAGCGGTATCTTCAAGGATGCCGATACCACCATGGAACGTTTGGTACGCGTGGCGAAGGAACTGCGCACGGTACACAAGTTCAACGGCTACATCCACCTGAAGACGATCCCCGGTGCCAGCGAACTGTTGATCCATGAAGCCGGGCTGTGGGCCGACCGCTTGAGCATCAACATCGAGATCCCGAGCGATGCGGAACTGCAACGGGTGGCGCCGGAGAAGACGCACGAGCAGGCCATCAAACCCATGCGTTACCTGCACAAGACCATCACCGGCCTGAAGGAGGAACGCGTCGTGTTGAAGCGGGCACCGCTCTTCGCCCCTGCGGGCCAGAGCACCCAGCTCATCGTGGGCGCCACGCCGGATACCGACCGCACCATCCTCGGCCTGGCCCACGGCCTCTACCAACAGCATGGGCTGCGGCGCGTGTACTACAGTGGCTACGTGCCCATCAGCACCGACGCCCGTTTGCCGGCCACGGGCAGTACGCCCATGGTGCGGGAGAACAGGCTCTACCAGAGCGACTGGTTGTTGCGATTCTACGGGTTCGATGTGGCTGACCTTGTGAGCGAAAAGCAACCGCAACTCGACCTGGACCTGGACCCGAAGACCGCCTACGCGTTGCGCAACCCGGTATTGTATCCGGTGGATGTCAACGATGCCTCGCGCGAGATGCTCCTGCGCGTGCCCGGGATCGGACAAAAGAGCGCGCACCTCATTCTCCAGGCGCGTCGGCACGGACCAGTGCGGATGGAACACCTGCAACGCATGGGCGTGGTGCTGAAGCGCGCGCGGTTCTTCCTCAGCTTCGGTGGTGCGGCGCATGCCCTCGTACACCGGCCTGACCGTCTGCGCCCGCACCTCATCGCCCCCTTACGGCAGAAGGCGGCCCAACTGGACCTCTTCGCATGAGACCGGCTTGGGCGGCCGCCGAACGCGCGCGACATTACGTGTACGATGGCTCGTGGCCGGGCCTGCTTACGGTCGTGTTCAGCGTGTTCAGTGAGAAACGACCGGCGCTTTCCGTGGTGCGCGACCGCAACCAGCTCACCGACCTCTTCGCCGAGGCGCGGGAAGTGATGACCGATGAGACCCATGCCGACCGCGTACTCGCTAAGGCGCGCAACCTGTTGGGCCAGCGCCGTGTGCGCGAACTCTGGTCGTGCCACCTGGCGGAACGCAATGAGGTTGACCGCCTGCTGGTGGATTTCTTCCTGCTCACCTTCACCGGCGGTGCCGTGGACGATGTTCGCGACCCGACGGTTCTGGGTTTGCGTCAATGGCGCAAGCACGTGAGCCACGAGAAACACCAGATGGAGGCCTTCGTGCGGTTCCAAGAGAACGCCAACGGCATATGGACCGCCACCATAGCACCGGCCTATGACGTGCTACCCCTCATCGCGCCGCACTTCCGGAACCGCTATGCCGATATGGAATGGGTGATCGCTGACCAGCGCCGCGACTATGGCCTGCACCACCATGCGGGTCGCGTATCACCCGTGCAGTTCGTGCATGAAGAGGAGGGAAGACTACCTGCGCTCCGCGTGCACGCAGCCCTGCACGAACGCGCCTACGTTCACCTGTGGAAGACCTATTTCCGCAGCGTCGACATTCCCGAGCGCCGCAACCTGGGCCTCCAGATGCAACACATGCCCAAGCGCCATTGGCGGCACATGGTGGAAATGGTGGGTTTGCGGTGAACCGGCGCTTTGGTCCATGCCAAGGCATCGTTGATCGGGGAATTCTACCGCGTTGGTGAGGCAGGTGGCCCCCGCTAGCCCAGAATCAAGCTCTGTGGAACTGATCGGCACGATGTTGATCGTGGTCGGGAAAAGTCCTTCCCATGAAACGTATCCTGATCCTCATCACCACCGCCTTGTTGGTGTTCGTAGCCTATGCGCTGTTCACGGGGATCACCTACGGGGAGCAAGTCCTTTTCTTCGCCTTGATCCTGCTCTTCTTCGCCCTCTTGGTGCGAATGCTGGTAGATGCATTCGTAGGCTATCCGAGCGAGCCGGAATAAGGGGACGACCGCCGCACCTTCCAACGGCGATCAATGGATTTCGACCACGTCAAATGGGGAGGCATGAAATATCCACTCCAAGCCTCTTGGATCCGAAACTGAACGACCTTCCCGCTTACAGCGCTGATCTACTCTTTCACTACGTTGCGCACGAAGCTTGAATCGCCTGTGGTGACGCGCAGGGTGTATACACCGTTGCTGAGCGCGGCTATGTTGAGCACACGGGAACCACTTGCCAGCGTTTCTTGCATCACCACCTGTCCTTGCGCATTGAAGAGCGTGACGTCCAACACCTCGACAGCGCTGGATATCGTAAGGAGATCCTTCCCGGGGTTCGGGAAGATGGAAACGATCGGTTCTTCGTTCGCCACCGGGATGATGTCGGTACCTGTCTCGAGCAACAGCCCATCGAAGTATACGACCCAGCCATTGGCGGCGAAGGGCGACTGGTCATCCCACCCGGCCACGTACTCGCCGTTCGGAGAGATCGCGATCGCGGTACCCATCCGGTCGTTCGGTGCGTTGACGTCGAGTCCGTTCACCAGCAGCACTTCGCGTAGGAAACGCGGCTCGTTGCCCAGTGAAGGGTGGTAGATGATCGCATCGCGCAGCAAGCTCCCGAATTCGCCGAACTGCTGCGCATAGCCCACGGCAACGCCGTTATCGGAAACACTGGTGAAGGTGGCCGTGAGGTAGCCTGCGGGAACGTCGAAGGTGGTGAATTCGTCAGTG
>DAOORM010000275.1:0-3578 GCA_035389265.1 Flavobacteriales bacterium
CGCCAACGCCAAGGAGGGCGATGTCTTCACCATTGAGACCTTCCTAGATGATGAGTTATGGCCCTTGCGCATGAAGTACATGGGCAAGGAGACCATCAAGTTGCGCAACGGCAAGTACCGCTGCCTCAAGTTCCAACCCGTGGTGCAGGAGGGTCGCATCTTCAAAGGCAACGACGACCTCAACGTGTGGATCACCGATGATGGCAACCGCATCCCGGTACTGGCCCAGGCCAAGGTGCTCGTGGGTTCCATCAAGATGGAGCTGAGCGCCTACGAAGGCTTGAGCCATACGATCGCGAAGGAGTAGATCGCGCCGCAGGTCAACAACCCATCGTGGAAAGGAAGTCCCGCCCGGTTCCGGAGCGGGGCTTCTCGTATCGTTCCTTGCACCCCGATGAAACTGTGGCAGAAGGGGCTCGCCGTTTTGGCGGCATCGTGCACCGTGGGGTTCTTCTTCCTAGCCGTGGATGTGGGTCCGCGCGTGGAATACACACCAGACCCCGTGCCGGCGGCCGTGGAAGATACCTTGCCCTTGCCGCCCGACGCGTACGGCATACCCATGGCGGGCTATGTGCTGGAGCATGGATCGGTGCGATCCGGTGAGACCTTCGGCGGCCTGCTCACCTCACGCGGGGTGGACCAGAACATCATCCATGGGCTGGTGGAGCTCGCCTTGCCGCACTTCGATGTGCGCCGTATGCGTTCAGGGCATCCATATGCCTTCATCTTCGACGAGGACAACACCCTGAGTCCCGAGTATTTCGTCTACGAAGCCGATCCGGTGAGGTACGTGGTGTTCCACCTGCATGATAGCGTGGGGGTCCACATCGGCGAGCGACCGGTGATGGAGAAAGAGCATAGTATCGCCTGTTCGGTGACCGGTGCCTTGTACAACGACATCGCCGCAGCGGGCGCGGATCCACAGCTCGCCATGCAGCTGGCGGATGTGTTCGCCTGGACCGTGGATTTCTACCGCATCCAAAAGGACGACATCTTCTCGGTGGTCTACCGTGAGAAGACCGTGGATGGCGTGCCGTACGGTGCACCGGAGATCGTGGGCGCGCGTTACATCAGTGCCGGGCAGGTGAAGGAGGCCTACCGCTTCGCACAGGCCGATGGCGTGGAGCAGTACTACGACGATAACGGCAAGAGCCTGAAGAAGGCTTTCCTCCAGGCACCCTTGAAGTTCAGTCGTATCTCCTCGGGCTTCAGCGGGAAGCGCCTGCACCCCGTGCAGAAGGTGATGAAAGCGCACCTGGGCACGGATTACGCCGCAGCTTACGGAACGCCGATCCTAGCGGTGGGCGATGGCATCGTGGAGAAGGCCGGACGCTCGGGCGGCAATGGCAACTTCGTGAAGATCCGTCACAACGGCACCTACAGCACCCAATACCTGCACATGCGCAAGATCCTGGTGAAGGAAGGCGCCGCCGTGCAGCAAGGTCAGGTGATCGGCGAGGTGGGCAGCACAGGCCTGGCCACTGGACCACACGTGTGTTTCCGGTTCTGGAAGAACGGCGTGCAGGTGGACCACCGCAAGGAGGAGTTCCCCAACACCGAGCCCTTGGCCGAAGAGCTGATGCCGGCCTTCGAGGCGTTCAAAGCCCCGGTGCGCGCCGAGTTGTTCGCGGCCGAGAAGACCGCGCGCGGACGTGTGGTGAATTTCTAACGCGCCAGGTCGAGGATCGCTTTCGTGGTATGCACGTGGGTGCCCGGCGCACCTGTGAGCGCAGCGTTCACTAGGGCTTTGCCGAGCACATCGGTCTTCATGGGTCGTGATGGTGCCGGTAGCAAGGGGGCTATCGCCCGCATCGTCACCAACGCGATGCGTTCTCCAGTGCGCTGTTCGGTGCGCGGACCATCGAGGATGGATGGGCGAAAGATGTGTAACGCCGCGAAGTCCATCTTCCGCAAGGCGTCCTCCATGCGACCTTTCACCTGATTGTAGAAGACTAGGCTCTTCGCATTGGCCCCAAGCGCGCTCACCACGCAGAAGCGCACGCCCTTGCCGCTGGCCCATGCGCCCAGTGCCACCACAAGGTCATGATCCACATGGATGAATGATTGTTTGTCGCCCTTCACGGCCTTGATCGTGGTGCCTAGGCAGCAGACCACGGCATCCACCCGTGCCGCCGGATCAAGCGCGGCGATCAGGTCAGCCCCGCCCCAATGCACGATGCGCGCGGGGGCGTGCGGCACTGGCCGGCGGCCCCAGGTGATCAATTGCCCAACGCGGGCATCGGCCAAGGCGTGCTGGACCGCAGCGGCCCCGACCACACCTGTGGCCCCGGCGATGAGCAGTGATGTTCCCATGGGAGAAAATTAGGCCGCCCTATTGTTTATAGTATAAACAAGTCTATATTTGCACCACCAACCGAACACCATGGAACAGCCGATGACCCCCGAAGCCAGCCTGCGCTTGATCGACGAGATGCTTCAACAGGCCAAGCGCAGCTTCTCGCGCATGAGTTTCTACTTCCTACTCTGGGGCGGGCTGCTGCTTGTGGCCACCTTGGCTGAGTACGCTATGAACAGGGCTGGTCTGCCGAACGGCTGGCTCGGATGGCCGATCCTGGGCACCTTGGGTGGGATCGTCTCAGCGGTACATGGCTCCCGTGAAGGGCGCAAGGCGGGTGCTTCCACCTTCACCGACCGCGTATTCATGTGGGTGTGGTTGGCCTTCACCCTCACCTTGGTCATCGTCATCATCAGCTCCGTGCAAGTGGGCCAGCGCCCTGGTCCGTGGGTGAGCATCCTGACCGCCATGCCCACGATGATCTCGGGCGGCATCTTGCGCTTCCGCCCGCTCATCATCGGTGGTGTGCTCTTCTGGGTGTTCGGCCTGCTCGCCTTGTTCCAATGGCCTGAGCATGGCGCGTTGCTCTTCGCACTAGCGCTGTTGCTCGGTTACATCGTCCCCGGTTTTCTGTTGAAGCGACAAGAAGATGGCCTTCGCACCGCTTGATCCCGTGCTCCACAACCAGCTGCGCCTGGCGGTGATCAGCTTGCTGGTGGCGGTGGAGGAGGGCGACTTCAACTTCTTGTTGGAGAAGACCGGCGCCACGCGTGGCAACCTCAGTGTGCAGATCACCAAGTTGAAGGAAGCCGGCTACATCGTAGTGACGAAGTCCTTCAAGGACAACTACCCGAACACTGTTTGCGCTATCGCGCCGAAAGGCCTTGAAGCATTCGAACACTATGTGAAGGCGATCAAGGAGTATTTGCGCGGCTAGGGAAGGGTCCGCCACGACGGCCGGGCTTGCAAAAGCCCCCGGCCGTTGTGCTTTCTGGATCTTCGTCGGATATCAGGGGTCATTCGTCGGGAAGGCGGCTGTTTGTGTCGAGACCTTGCCTACCCGGAGGAACAAGCCGCGTAGACAGCCCCATGCTGCTCGCCCGCCTTTCCCAGTTCCGCACCCTCGGCATGTCCGCGCTCATGGCGCTGGCGTTGGTGGCGTGTAAGAAGGAGGAGTTGGTGGTGCGGCCGGATAATGAAGCGCCCGACTACGATGGTGTGGCCTCGGTGGTGGTGCGCAACTACGTGAACCGCCTCTTCATCGACCTGCTGGGCCGTGAAC
>DAOORM010000276.1:0-3563 GCA_035389265.1 Flavobacteriales bacterium
TGGAAAGCGGGCGCGGCACCGGTGGCACCTACATCGGCGACCTGCCCAGCTTGCGGATCGATCACATCCTTTACGGCGAAGGCCTCCATGCTTGGGATTTCCGGACCTTGACCGAGGAGTTGAGCGACCACCGCGCCATCACCACGCGCATCGGTCTCGTGTCCCAGTGATCGAACGCCCGCGTTGGTCGTGTGTACGGCAGCATACAATAGGCCCAACGCCAGCATCGTTGTTTGCACACCATGCATACCACCACCCTTGTCGGAACCGCCTTCCTCGTTGTTGTTCTCGCCTTCGGTTGCGGCCAGGCCGAACGATCGGAAGCCTTCAAGGATGAGCGAGCACCGGCGATAGCGGAAGTGGCCTACGATGCGAATGGCGTTCCCGACCCGTCATCACCTCCGGAGCCCAAGCAAGCGCTCAGCAGCAGTGTAGCTACCTACGCGGACAGCAGCCGACGTTTCATCCTAGCGGGAGATCTGCGTTTCCGCGCCGACGATGTGGTGAAGACCAGCTTCGCGATCGAAGCCTTGATCGCCCGGCATGGTGGGTTCGTGGCGAACACACACCTCTCCACGGACATCACCGGTCGATACACCACCCCGATCAGCGCGGACAGTTTGCTGGAGACCACGCGCTACACCGTCAACAACCGCCTGACCATCCGCATTCCGAGCGCCAACCTGGACACCACCTTGAAGTCGCTCATCGCGCATGTGGACTTCCTCGACCACCGAACGCTCAGCGCCACCGATGTGCGGATCGCGCTGCTGCGCGACAGGCTTACCAAGCGTAGGCTGGCCAACCACACCGGTCGGCTCACCGAAGCGATCGATGAGAAGGGGGCCAAATTGAAGGAGACCATCACGGCGGAGGACAAGTTGATCGATCGCCAGACCCAGGCCGACGAAGCCACCTTGAACACCCTGGAGTTGGAGGACCGGATCGCCTACAGCACCTTGACCCTCGACATCTACCAGCGCGAAGCGATCCGCCGCGACCTCATCCCCAACGAGCAGAACATCGAAGCTTACGAACCGGGTTTCTTCAGCAAAGCCGGTGAGGCCTTGCGCGATGGCTGGAAACTCCTGCAGGACTTCGGCGTGGAAGTGCTGCGCTCGTGGAGCCTGATCCTAATCGCCATCGTAGCATACCTGCTCTTCCAGCGGATCCGTCGCAGGAACAACTGATCAGCGCCCCTCCTGTTCCAATGGCGTCGCCTCCAACGCTGGTGTGTGTTCACTGATCACGGCTTCCACCGTATGGCCCTGGGCACGAAGGCCCGCGATCAATCCGTCCGGGGTGGGCAGGTGCGCGGCCCCGATCAGAAAGAAGATGGGTTCACCGGCGCTGATGAGTGAGTCCATGCGCTGCACCATGCGCGTGTTCCGCTCGGTGAGCAGTGACTTTTCGAGTTCTTCAGGCATACCTCCAGCATCTTCCCCCACCTCCAACAACGCCTCGAGATCTTGGCGAGCATAGGCATCGAGCATCGCGTCGGTGGTGCCGGGATAGCCTTGGTGGTCCACGTGATCGAGCAGCATGCGCGCTTGTTCGGTCAAGGGAATAGCATCGATGGCGGCCATTTGCTCGTTCATGGTCTCGATACCGATGACGCGCTGGCCATTCGAGGTACCCCGCCGTTGTAGGAATTGATCCAGCACCATGGGTCGATCATCCCCCATTTCCGCTTCGGAAAAAAGGGCCATCACGAAGAAGGGCTTCACGGAATAGAGCAAGGGAGCCATGGGACCGAGCCGGTCCTTCATCATCGCTTCCACCCGGGCCCATTCGCGCTTCTTGTAGAGGTCTTCCAACTTCTTGCCGTCGGGAATGCGCAATGTGGTGAGCATGGCCATGGCCATCTGTTGATCGGCTCCGAGGTCCAGTTCACCGGCCACCACCGCACAGCGATCGAGCGCAGGAAGCACCGAATCGCCGAATTGGTAGGCCCGTTCATCGCGGCTGTGCACGGTTCCGTACAAGTAACTGGGCCGGGCTATGCCGGGGGTCGAGATCCGCCACAAGAGGGAATGGGCGAGCTTCTCCTGAGCAAAGAGGGCGAAGGGTGCAAGAAGGGCGAAAAGAACCGTTGAACGCATGCCCCGAAGGTAGGATCGGAGTTGGCCCGCCGACGCGGTCAACCGGCCACCCGTGCGAGCGCGAAGGAGACGACGGCAAGGATGGTGAACAACAATACGCTCACCCTGATGAGGTTGGAGCGATCCGCTGGTCGTGTACGGTCCATGGGTCGATGGTCTGTGGAGCATGACAATGACGTGGAACTTCGGGAAGGTTGCTTTCGGGTCGCGGCCGGACATCATTTCCAGAGCGATCGGGCCACTGATCAAGAGGAAAAGGCCGGTGCAGTTGGCTGGTAGAAGTGCTTGACAGGCTGTGGCTTCACCGCCCTGAAGATCATACATCCGGCTCATTATCAGCCAGAAGTAGAAGACCGGCGCGCTTCGGTACCTTTGCCGCCCGCATGAGCGCCCCCCGCACCGTTGCCTTCCATACCCTGGGTTGCAAACTCAACTTCAGCGAGACCAGCACCCTGGCCCGTTCGTTGGAGGAGGCGGGCTATGCCAAAGTGCGGCAGGAAGACCGCCCCGATGTGTTCGTGTTGAACACATGCAGCGTGACCGAGAACGCCGACAAGGAATGCCGCCGCCACGTGCGCCGGTTCCAAGCCATCAACCCGGAAGCGTTCACCGCCGTGGTGGGCTGCTACGCCCAGTTGAAGCCCGAAGAGATCGCCGCGATACCCGGTGTGGACCTGGTGCTGGGCGCCAACGAGAAGTTCGACCTGGCCACCCATGTGGACCGCAAGCTGGCGTTGATCGATGGCGGCCACCGCGCACAGAAAGGCGAAGCGATCCACGGCCCCATCAAGGAGCTGAAGCACTTCGTGCCCAGTTGGAACGCTAACGACCGCACGCGCACCTTCCTGAAAGTCCAGGACGGTTGCGACTACTTCTGCTCCTTCTGCACCATCCCGCTCGCGCGCGGCCGCAGCCGCAGTGCCACCATCAATGAGACCGTAGCGCATGCCGTTTCCATCGCGGCTTCTGGCGTGAAGGAGATCGTGCTCACCGGAGTGAACACCGGCGACTTCGGCAAAGGCCACGATCAGACTTTCCTTCAATTGATCGAAGCCCTGGACCAGGTGGAAGGCATCGACCGCTTCAGGATCAGCAGCATCGAGCCGAACCTCTGCCACGACGGCGTGATCGACTTTGTCGCCAGCAGCCAGCGCTTCGCACCACATTTCCACATGCCCTTGCAAAGCGGCAGCGATGCGATCCTGGAACGCATGCGCCGCCGGTATGACACCGCGCTCTACGCCGAACGGGTGCAGCGCATCAAGGACCGCATGCCGCATGCTTGTATCGGTGTGGATGTGATCACCGGCACACCGGGGGAAACGGAAGCGGAATTCCTGAAGACCCAAGCTTTCCTGCGCTCCATCCCAGTGGACTACCTGCACGTGTTCACCTACAGCGAACGCGCCAACACCACCGCGGTACGCATGGAGGACAGCGTACCCGTGGAAGAGCGTCGGG
>DAOORM010000277.1:0-3557 GCA_035389265.1 Flavobacteriales bacterium
GCGCACTTGGGCCACATCTTCGATGATGGACCTAAGCCCACCGGACAGCGCTATTGCATCAACAGCGTGAGCTTGGAGTTCATCGGGAAGAAGTAGGAAGAAGTTCCTGACCGCTCACCTAGCGGCACGACCGGCCATACCCTGCCACGATGTCAGGTTGGCTCTGGATCCGGTACCTTTGCACCCCTTACCGGAACCCGTGCAGAAGAAGGTCTACATCGAGAGCTACGGCTGTCAGATGAACGTGAGCGACAGCGAGGTCGTGGCGAGCATCCTGGCCAAGGATGGCTACACCCCGGTCCAACGCGCCGAGGAGGCCGACCTCGTCTTGTTGAACACGTGCAGCATCCGCGAGAAAGCGGAGTACACGGTGCTGCAGCGCATCAATGAGATGAACAACCTGAAGGCCCGGAACAAGGGCTTGAAGGTGGGCGTGCTCGGCTGCATGGCCGAACGGATGCGCGAAGACCTTTTGGAGAAGAAGAAAGTGGTGGACCTGGTGGTGGGCCCCGATGCCTACCGCACCCTGCCGGAGCTGCTTGAGAAAGTGGGCACCGGCCAGAAAGCGGTGAACGTGCTGCTGAGCCGCGAAGAGACCTATGGTGAGATCGAGCCCGTGCGGCTGGACACGAACGGGGTGACCGCCTTTGTCACCATCATGCGCGGTTGCGACAACATGTGCGCGTTCTGTGTGGTGCCTTTCACACGAGGTCGGGAGCGCAGCCGGGATGCCGCGAGCATCGTACGCGAGTGCGAGCAGCTGGTGCGCGATGGGTATAAGGAAGTGACCTTGTTGGGGCAGAATGTGGACAGCTATAAATGGACCCCGCGCGAAGCTGGCGCGCAGTCGGAAGTTGGCAGAGGGCAGTGGGCAGTTGACCTGCCCCAGCAACTGCCAACCACCGACTTCGCCGATCTACTGGAGATGGTAGCCCTCGCTTGCCCCACCCTTCGCATTCGCTACAGCACGAGCCATCCGAAGGACATGACGGACAAGGTGCTGGCGGTGATGGCGCGGTACGACAACATCTGCAAATACATCCACCTGCCCGTACAAAGCGGGAGCAGTGAGGTGTTGAGGCGCATGAACCGCGGCTACGACCGGGCTTGGTACCTGGAGCGTATGGCGAGCATCCGCCGGCATATGCCCGATTGTGCGATCAGCACGGACATCATCGCTGGGTTCAGTGGGGAGACGGAGGAAGACCACCAGGCCACGTTGGAGCTCATCCGAGAGGTGAGGTACGACATGGCCTTCATGTTCAAGTACAGCGAACGGCCGAAGACCCTGGCAGCTCGCAAATATCCAGACGACGTGCCTGAGGAGGTGAAGGGGCGGCGGTTGGCGGAGATCATCGACACGCAGAAAGCGGCGAGCGCCGAGCGGATGCGCGGCTATGTGGGCCAGGTACACGACGTGTTGGTGGAAGGCGTGAGCAAACGCAGCGCCGAGCATGTCTATGGTCGCAACTCACAGAACAGCATCGTGATCCTTCCGCGCTATCGAGACGGTGTGGAGCTCGTACCGGGCACCTTCGTGAAGTCCCACATCGATAGTGCCACGCCGGGCAGTCTCAAGGGCAGCATCCTTACCATCGTATCCAACGAAGCAGTGTCGGCATGAACGTGCAGCCCATCAAACAACGGTTCGGGATCATCGGTACCTCCCCGGGGCTCGAACGCGCCATCGAGATCGCTGCGCAGGTGGCACCGACGGACCTGAGCGTACTAATCCAAGGGGAGAGCGGAAGTGGCAAGGAGGTGATGCCGCAGATCGTGCATGCTTACAGCGCGCGCAAACATGGCCCGTACATCGCGGTGAACTGCGGTGCGATCCCCGAGGGCACCATCGACAGCGAACTGTTCGGACACGAGAAAGGCTCCTTCACCGGCGCGCACGAAGCGCGGAAGGGCTACTTCGAAGTGGCCAACGGAGGCACGATCTTCCTGGATGAAGTGGGTGAACTGCCCTTGACCACCCAAGTGCGCTTGCTGCGCGTACTGGAGACTGGAGAATTCATCCGTGTGGGCAGCAGCAAAGCGTTGAAGACCAACGTGCGCGTGGTAGCCGCCACCAATGTGCAGATGTTGCAAGCCGTGACGCGCGGCACCTTCCGCGAGGACCTGTACTACCGCTTGAACACGGTGCCGATCCAAGTTCCCCCGCTGCGTGAACGGAAGGAGGACATCCACCTGTTGTTCCGCTTCTTCGCGCAGGATGCGGCGGCCAAGTACAAAGCCCCTCCCCTGGTGCTCCGCGACGAAGCCCTTCAGATGTTGACCGCTTATCGCTGGCCGGGCAATGTGCGCCAGCTGCGCAACATCGTGGAGCAGATGAGCGTGATCGAGCAGACGCGTGAAGTGGATGCCAAGACGTTGCGCCAATACCTGCCGGACCAGAGCACCGCGCTGGTACCCACCGGAGCGCTTGGTGGTGGCGCCGGTACCGACAGCATCAACGAACGGGAGCTGATCTTCAAGTTCCTGTTCGACATGAAGAGCGACCTGAACGCCTTGAAGGAGCAGGTGAAAGCCATGGCCGGTGGCCAACCGATGGCCGCACCGATACCGCCGGTATTCCGCGAAGAACACCTGTACATGCCCCAGAGCATGCCTGCGCCGGGAACGGTGAGCATACTGCCGCACAACACCACTTCGGACGAGGATGTGGACCACACCGAGGTGGAGGAAAGCTTGAGTTTGGAGGAAAAGGAGAAGGAGATGATCAAGAAGGCGCTGGCGAAACACCGCAACAAGCGCAAGAACGCGGCGGCGGAGCTGGGGATCAGTGAGCGCACCTTGTACCGGAAGATCAAGGAATACGATATCCCGTGATGAGTTCGCAGTTGGCAGGCGGCAGTCGGCTGTTGGCAGCGCTTGCTGGGCGTTGGCTGCCAGCTGCCTGCTGCCTACTGCTCCTTTTCATCCCGGGTTGCCGTGTGAACTACTCCTTCACGGGTGGTGATGTTGGTGATGCCCGCACGATGAGCGTGGACCTGATCGAGGCGCGAGCGCCATTGGCCACACCGTTGAGCGCGCAGGTGTTGACCGAAAGCGTCCGCGATCTGTTGCTGGCGCAGACACCGCTGAAATTGAAGGAGACCGAGGGCGATGTGCAGTACACCGGTTCCTTGGTGGGCTACGATGTACAGCCGGTGAGCATCCAGGCCAATGAAACGGCCGCCTTGAACCGGTTGACGATGACCGTGAAGATCACCTATGTGAATACACTGGACGCCAAGAAGAACAAGGAGTTCACGGTATCCCGTTTCGCCGACTACGACAGCACCCAGGACATCTCCGCCGTGGAAGAGCAATTGGCGCGGGACATCGGTAAGCAACTGGCGCAGGATATCTTCGACCGCACATTGGGCGATTGGTAGGCCTCACCCCGACCCTCTCCAGAGGAGAGAGAGGATCTCAGGGGGGGAGGAATGCAAAAGCGAAGAAATGGAACGAGAACGGCTCACACGGTTGGTACAGGATGCTGCGGCGGTGGAGCGCGGCGACCTGGGCGAGCTGCAGGCCCTTGCCGAGCGATTCCCGTGGTTCGCCGG
>DAOORM010000278.1:0-3548 GCA_035389265.1 Flavobacteriales bacterium
GCATCGATGCATCGGAGTTCGCGGAACGTTTCGCCGAGAACAAGCTGCGTGTGGTCGATGTCCGCAAGGACGGCGAATACACCGCCGAGCATGTCGATGGCGCTTGGCACGCTTCGTTGCAGTTCATCAATCAAGAGATGGCCGCTTTCAGCAAGGAGGAGACCAACTACGTGCATTGCGCTGGCGGCTACCGCAGCATGATCGCAGCTAGCCTCCTGAAGTCACGCGGCTACCACAACCTTGTGGAGGTACGCGGTGGTTTCAATGCCATCAAGCAGACCGATGTGAAAGTCACCGACTACGTCTGCCCTAGCACGGTGATCAGAAAATGAGATGATCAGAAGATCTGATAATGCCTCCATAGGATGGACTACCGGAACATTGATCTGAAAGACTGGCAGAACGCTCTGGTCAATGACGAATTCTCCGGGAGTTCGCTGGTGGCTGAAGAGCTTTCGTCCTACAACCCAAGGTATAAGGACAATGCGATCGTCTCTTTGACCTTCGAGTTCGCATTGTCCATTTGGGATCTTTCGGAGGAGTTGCAAGAACAGAAGAAGTTCGCGGTTTCGAACCAGCTCTTTCGTAGCGGAACTGGTATCGGAGCACTGGTGCGCGAAGCACAGAACGGGGAGAGTCTGGCTGACTTCATACACAAGATGAAGATCGCGTTGAAGGAAGCAGATGAAACGGAATACTGGCTGCTACTCTGTCGCACAAGGAACATCACCACTGCAGCTGCCAGCCTCGATAAGCTCCTTCCGATCATTCGGGTCCTCAACAAGATCATCTCGACAAGCAACGCAAAGCGCAAACCTTAGATCAAGTCATCGGCCCCGCCGATCATCTGATCATCTCATTCTCTGATCATCTGATCAACACCCATGCTCGACGCGATCAAACAACCCTGGCCGTGGTATGTGGCTGGGGCCCTCATCGGCCTCACCGTGCCCTACCTCCTGCTTGTTGGCAACAAGACCTTCGGGATCAGTAGTTCACTGCGGCACATGTGTGCGGCATGCCTACCAGCGAACATCAAGTTCTTCAAGTACGACTGGAAGAAGGAGGTGTGGAACCTGTTCTTCGTAGGCGGTATCGCATTTGGTGCGTTCATCGCCGCGCAGTTCCTCAGCAATCCTAATCCATTGGTGCTGGCGGAACCAACTGCCGAATACCTCGCATCGAAAGGCATCACCGACTCTAGCGCGATGCTGCCTCCGGAGATCTTCAGCTGGGATCAGCTCTTCACCCTTCGCGGCTTGATCTTCTTCGTCATCGGCGGTTTCATGGTCGGTTTCGGCACCCGTTATGCCGGTGGTTGCACCAGTGGTCACGCCATCATGGGTCTCAGCAGCTTGCAATGGCCGAGCCTGGTGGCCACGGTGATGTTCATGCTCGGTGGCATCATCATGACCTGGTTCATCCTTCCTTACCTCCTTACGCTCTAAGTCATGGAGAACACCTTTCAAAAAGCTCCCACCGGTGCGTCGAACCCGGACCTGCAAGCACGTGAGCTGGATGCCATGTGCGTGAACGAGAGCGAGCTGAAGCACCCGTGGTGGCACAACTTGAAGTATGCTGCATGGGGCATTCTCTTCGGCATCGTCTTCGTGAAGGCCGAGATCGTGAGCTGGTTCCGCATCCAAGAGATGTTCCGGTTCGAGAGCTTCCACATGTATGGTGTGATCGGCACGGCTGTGTTCGTCGGCTTGATCAGCGTATTGATCATCAAACGCACCAAGGCGAAGACGGTCTATGGCGAGGAGATCCACATCCCGACCAAGGAGTTCAACAAGGGCCAGATCTACGGCGCACTCATCTTCGGCTTGGGTTGGGCCATCACCGGTGCTTGTCCAGGTCCCTTGTTCGCCCAGATGGGCGCGGGTTTCAGCGTGATCATCGTCACCTTCGCGAGCGCCATTGCCGGGACTTGGGTGTACGGCTTGATCCGCGAGAAACTTCCGCACTGATCGCTGCAGGTCATGTTGGTCCCGATCATCCTGCTCATCATGGCGCTGCTCATTCTGCTCTGGCAGAATGTGGTGGATCAGGCCATGAAGGCACTGAAGGAGAGCGCTGGTCAGGCCTACGATCCACTGAGCAGTCGTTATCTACGCGGTGCGACCATGGCGGTGATCGTACTCATCGTTGGGTTCATTTCCGCCCCGAAGGCCTGGTTCCAACCTGCACCGCCCGTGGTGGCGACCTATTCCGCAGATAGTCTGTGGATGGGCTTGGACACGACGTTGATCGAGCACGTCGGCGGTGAGCGGGAAGAGCTGGTCCGGTATGGTCGAGCGCTGATCGCCAATACCGCGTATTACCTGGGTCCGAGGGGCATCGTAGCGACACGGACCAATGGCATGAACTGCCAGAACTGCCACTTGGATGCAGGTACCCGTCCGTGGGGGAACAACTACAGTGCGGTGTGGAGCACGTACCCGAAGTTCCGGGAGCGTAGTGGGGCCACGGAGAGCGTGGTGAAGCGGATCAACGATTGTTTCGAGCGCAGCCTGAACGGAACAGCACTGGACAGCAACAGCCGCGAGATGCGGGCACTGGTGGCGTACATGGAATGGCTCGGTACGGGCATTGATAGGGGCGAGAAGCCGAAGGGCTCGGGTCTCGCCGAGCTTCCCTACCTCGATCGACCGGCGGACCCGATGAAAGGGGAGGCGATCTACACAGCGAAGTGCGAGAGCTGCCACCAGAAGAGTGGGGAAGGAGTCTTCGCCGCCGATGGGAACACCTACCAGTATCCGCCCTTGTGGGGTGAGCACAGCTACAACATCGGTGCAGGGTTGTATCGCCTTTCTCGGTTCGCTGGTTACGTGAAGAACAACATGCCACAAGGAGTCACCTGGGAGAGTCCACAGCTTTCGGATGAAGAGGCTTGGGACGTGGCTGCGTATGTGAACTCGAGGCAACGGCCCGGGCTGGACCTTTCCAAGGACTGGCCCAGCCTGGCTGGCAAACCGGTCGATCATCCTTTCGGACCGTTCATCGACTCGCTTCCGGAAGCACAGCACAAATTCGGTCCATTCGGTCCCATTGCCGAGATCAAAGCCGCAGCTAAAAAGAAGAAGACATGAGCGATATCCTCCATCCCGAAGGCTGCACGTGTGGTGCACATTCTGAAGAAGTGAATGGTGTATCGCGCAGGCAGATGCTGCGTTCACTGGGGGCGCTCGGTGCCGGTCTCACGCTTGGACCAACCGTGGCCATGGGTGCACTGGGTGATGCGCAACGTCGGCACGAACTCGTTGGTAGCCGGGCCGTCCAGCAAGGCAAGGCGCAGAAGTTCACCATCCTGCATACGAGCGACATCCACGCGCAGCTGCATACCCACGATGAGTTCTTCCTGGAGAATGGGGAACCCGTGTACAAGAAGCGGGGTGGGTACGGTGTACTGAAGACGATGATCGATACACTGCGGAACGAGGATCCCGAGAATACCATCGTCATTGACGGTGGCGATTGTTTCCAAGGTGGTGGTGTGGCAGCGAAGAGCGAAGGCCGCGCGATCGTGCCGTTGATGAACGCGGTCG
>DAOORM010000279.1:0-3542 GCA_035389265.1 Flavobacteriales bacterium
ATGAACAAGGTGGCCGCGAGGACCTGGTGTGCCGCACGGCCTTCGGCATCCTGCAAGCCACACGCACGCGCACCAGCAAGACCGAGTACATCAGCTGTCCCAGCTGTGGCCGCACGCTCTTCGACCTACAGGAGACCACCGCGAAGATCCGCGCGCGGACCAGTCACCTGAAGGGTGTCAAGATCGGCATCATGGGCTGCATCGTGAACGGTCCGGGCGAGATGGCCGATGCGGACTTCGGCTACGTGGGCACCGGTCCGGGTGTGATCACACTGTACCGCGAGAAGGAAGTGGTGAAGCGCAACGTGCCGAGCGAGCACGCGGTGGACGAACTAGTCGCGCTGATCAAGGAGCACGGGATGTGGGTGGAGGCGGAGGCCTAACTTCCGGCCATGTTCCGCGCCACGCTACTCCTCGCGATCTTTGTTCTCCCAGCACCACTTCACGCCCAACGTACCCGCGCGCTGGAGCAGCTCGCCAGCACCATGGCCGGCTCGTACACCAGTGCAGAACAAGCGAAGAGCGACACCAGTTATTTCGAGATCGAGCTGGAGATGGTGCGTATCTGGCCGAAGCGCCGCGATGGAGCCTGGTTGTATGTGGAGCAGGCCACAGCGGACAGCAAGGCCAAGCCTTACCGTCAGCGTGTGTACCATGTACAGGAGGTGAACGACAGCACCTTCACGAGCAACATCCTGACCATCAAAAGCGGTGAATCCCTGTACGGCGCATTCGCGGACCCGGCAAAGCTCGAACGCCTGAACCCCGATTCGTTGGAACGGCTGGAAGGTTGCGCCATCACCCTGCATCGGCGGGGGAACACCTATACGGGCAGCACGCACGACCGCGATTGCCCGAGCAAGAGAGGCAAGGCCGTATACACGACTAGCGAGGTGGTACTAAGCTCTGACCGCATGGTGAGCTGGGACCGCGGTTGGGACGCCGAAGGCCAGCAAGCTTGGGGCGCGGAAAAGGGCGGCTACATCTTCATCAAGCGGGGGCGTTGAGGTCGCCATTGCCGAATACTGAGCACTCCGCCCTGCAATTGCCAGCAATTAGCGCCCTCAATCTCACATTGACAAGCGCGGATAAATTCGCAACATGGCAACATCGCGTCATTGTACCCTTCTTCTTTTCCTCGCACTTTCCAGTAGCATCACCCTGGCCCAAGAGGATGTGCTGACCAATCGGGTGGGGACCAAGCTCGGAACGCGGAGTGCCTTCACTGCCAAATGCCACAAAGCATGGACGGACGAGCCTTCCTTCGCCATGTTCGATCGCGACCGATTCTGTGTGTGCGTGCTGCCGATCGTGTTGTCCACGGAAGCTATAGCAACTGCTAGTAACCCGAGGATATTGGACAATGTGGATCTCGCAGCGTTGGTGATGAACAACCCTACCTCGTTCGACGAGTTATCGAAGTGTACAGGTCTTGACATCAATTCGGTCCGTCTTGCCACCATTGGGGAAGACGGGTTGACCGAAACAAGGAAGGGCTGTGCCGAGCAGCTCGCAGCGGAAGTCTCCATCCAACAGATCGGTGCGGATCCGGTATTCCTCTGCGCCTGTGTGATCAATGAAATGGTGGCCCGAGACCTGACCATTGGAGACTTCTACAAGGCGATGGACCCGAACTCTCCCTTGTTCAACGAGGTGTTCATGCCATGCGTAACGGAAGCCATGCCTGAGCGCGAGCCAGCACATGGTACCGCGGAAGACATCACGGGCACCTCCAACACCATCACCTTACCCGTGGTCACCTACGGCTCGGTGCATAAGGTGAAGTTGCGCATTGGCGGTAGCGAGCAGTACTTCATCATCGACTCCGGTGCCGAGGATTGTATCATCTCGGCGAAGCTCCTTGCCGAATTACAGCAGGCGCAGGTGATCGACCAAGGGGTGCGTTTGGTTGATCGCGAGTACGCCTTGGCCGATGGCAAGAGAACGACATGTGCCCGACATATCGTCAATGGCATCGAGATCGGGGAGTGGAAGGTCGACAACGTCGTGGTCGCGGTCATGGACCAGGAGATCCAATACCTCCTAGGCAAGTCTTTCCTGAAGAAATTCAAGGAATGGCGCATCGATGAAGCGGCACGAACGCTCACGCTACAGCGGAACTAACGGATCGGCTCGGGCAGCAGCGTATCACCGCACCCCACCCTTCGGCAGCCGCATGCGCTTGTCGCGGAACACACCGATGTACTGCAAGCTCACCTCCATGGCACCGCGGTACATGGTCTGTGCGCGCAGCTTGCTGATGTTGACATCGTAACTGATCGCTCCCACGAATCTTCGCTCCCACTCGAACTGGAGAGTGGGCACGATGGCATCGCCCACGCGGTAGAAAGCACCGAGGTAGATGGCGGATGAGTTCTTGTCGGTGGTGTAGCGGCTATCTACCCCGATCCTCCGATGGAGGAGGCCGCCCACGTTGATCTCGCGACTGGTGCCTTGCTGCGCCACGAAGAATTTCGGAAGCCAGATCCAGCGCTTGCCTTCGATGCGCAACTCGCCATGCGCCACCAAACGACGCATCAGCTGATCCTCGGCACCCCCGAACAGGGAGACCGTCGGTTCGTTGAGGTGGAAAGCGGAGGCACCCCCCTTCCAGCGCAGGCCGCTCTTCAGCTCGCCCTTGGCCAACACACCGGCTCCGAAGTCCACGAAACGCGAAGAGCTGTTCGGCACGGCTTCGTTGGTGGGCAGATCAGGATCATACCCGGCGCCATTGTATTGGCTGTCCCACCGCAGGCCGTCGAACTGGGCGCTGCGTTGACCGTAACCACCTTGCAGACCGAAGGCGAGCAAGCTGGCCTCCCCGCTCCGGATGGCATAGGACACGCTCAGGTTCGCCTGCGTGTCTCCGAAACGGGCAGCACCAGCGCGATCACTGAAGGCGTTCACACCCACCCCAAGGTAACGGCCCTTGCCCAACTTGCCCTCGAGCAAGGGTGTGTCGTAGCTGAACGCATCGGTGCGGAACGGACTACCCAAACTGCGCCATTGCTCGCGATGGATGATGGCGAAACGTTGATCGCCTTCCATGTCCCCCGCATTGGCCGGGTTGATGACCAAAGGTGCATTGAAGAACTGGCCAAAGTGGACGTCCTGTCCAACAACGTGATGCGAAACAAGCGCCAAGACAAGGATCACGTTGACCCGCCAGCGGTCCTTCGCGCGTAGGAACTGGCGGGGCAGCTCCTGCGATCGCTGCTCGCCTCGCGTTCTCCGATATCCACATGGCGTCTTCATCGCACCAAGGTGATGTTGCCTGTCCGTTCGATCCGCGTTCCATCCTCCGCGCGCGCGATCAGGGTGTACACGTACACGCCGCTCGCACTACGGTCACCATCCATCGTTCCATCCCACCCTTGGTCCACACTGGCGGAGGCGAACAATTGCATGCCCCAGCGATCGTACACTGCGAACTCCACTTCCACCAAGGTCGGTCCACGCACGAAGAGCACGTCGTTGCTTCCATCACCATTGGGGCTGAACACATCGGGGATGAAGACCGCTTCGCTATCGCGGATGCAGAG
>DAOORM010000280.1:0-3538 GCA_035389265.1 Flavobacteriales bacterium
GTACGCCAATGTGAAGGCGCGCGTGGATGATGGCGCCTTCCAGCAAGTGGTTCTCGTACAGGGCTCGATGCCCCCATCCGGTTCACTACCGGCCTGTGACCAACAAAAACTGCAAGCCTGGATCAACGCAGGCGCCCCGAACTGATCATGAACATGAAACGCTCCGTGATGATCGCCCTCGCTGCTGCCGCACTGCTGGCCGGTGGTGGCACCTACGCCTACATGGAATATTCCCGTGGTACCGCCCGTGCGGATGACATGCCCGTAGCGCAGAAGTTGAGCGCTGCCGAACTCCTGCAGGCCTTCCAGAACGACGAACAGGCCGCCACCAAGACTTACGTGGGAGCCACCGAACAAGTGGTGCAGGTGAGTGGATCCATACGCAGCATGGAACCCGTGGGCGCCGACAAGACCAACGTGGTGCTCGAGACCGGGGACCAACTCGCCGCCGTGGTGTGCGAATTCGACAACAAGGAACTGCCCATCGATTGGCGCTCAGGGGCACAAGTGAACGTGAAAGGCATCTGCACCGGCCTGCTGATGGATGTGGTGCTTGTGCGCTGTGTAGCCGCTCAATGAACGAAGACAAGAAGAACAACTGAACGAACATGACCAAGCTCAAGAACATCGCCCTCGCCCTCGCCTTCGTGCCTTCCGCACTGATCGCCCAGGAGCGCTTCGCCACCCGTAACGGCCACATCCACTTCTTCTCCGGCACCGCCGTGGAGAACATCGAGGCCGACAACAACAAGGTGACCAGTGTCTTCGACGCCACCTCCGGTGCCATCGAATTCGCCGCGCTGGTCAAAGCTTTCGAATTCGAGAAGGCCCTCATGCAGGAGCACTTCAACGAGAACTACATGGAGAGCAACACCTTCCCCAAAGCCACCTTCAAGGGCAAGGTCTCCGGCCTCACCGCCGAACAAGCCAAGACACCGGGCACCTACGCGGTAGATGTGACCGGTGATCTCACCATCCACGGTGTCGCCAAACCCGTGACCACCAAAGGCACCATGACCGTGGAAGCCGGTGGTGTCATCAAAGCAAAGAGCGAGTTCAACGTGAAGCCTGAGGATCACGCTATCGCGATCCCCGGCGTGGTGCGCAAGAACATCGCGGAGACCATCAAGATCACGGTGGACCTGTCCTACGCCAAGATGTGACCGAGGCGTTACAGCCTTCCATCCTCAACGCTCCATGATGATCCGTACTTCCCTGCTCGCCACGGCCTTCCTCGCATTCCCGGCTTTCGGTCAAGACAACCTGCTCGACCTGCTCGGCGAGGAGGAGACCGGTCCGGTGTATACCACAGCGAGCTTCAAGACCACGCGGGTCATCAACAGCCATAGCCTGGAGAATACCGCGCACGGTGTGCTCGACTTCCGCATCAGTCACCGTTTCGGGTTCTTGAGCGGCGGTGTCAACGAGTTCTTCGGTTTGGACAATGCCGATGTGCGCCTCGGCTTGGATTATGGCATCAGTGACCGCCTGATGATCGGGGTTGGACGCAGCGGTTTCGAGAAGACCGTGGATGGCTTCGCCAAGTTCAAAGTCTTGCGCCAGTGCGATGATGGTTGTGGCATGCCCATCACCCTCGCGGTGGTGGCGTCCGCGTCCATGACCACCGCACCAGCCAAGGATGTGCCCTGGTTCGGTCCAGGGCGGCAGGACTACTTCTCCCACCGGCTCTCGTACTCGTGGCAGATGATCCTGGGGCGCAAGTTCAGCGAAGGGTTCACCATGCAGGTGATGCCCGGAGTGGTGCACCGCAACCTGGTGGAGCTCGCCAGTGATCGGAATGATCTGATCAACATAGGCGTTGCTGCCCGTGCGAAGTTGACCAAGCGCCTCGCTATCAACGCGGAGTATTTCCACGTGCTGCGCGATCCTATTCCGCTCTACACCAATTCGCTCTCCGTGGGCTTCGATATCGAGACCGGTGGTCACGTGTTCCAGCTGCACTTCACCAACAGCACCGGCATGTTCGAGCGCGCTTTCATCTCGGAGACCACCGGGAAATGGGACGAAGGGGACATCCACTTCGGCTTCAACATCTCACGGGTCTTCACTTTGCACAACCCCAAGAAGAAGACGGTCGAGTAGGGCTCAGCGTGGAGCCAATGGGCCCAAGGCCTTCTCCAGGTCCACCCGCAACACCACACCCACGAATTTGCCGTTGATGATGGCCATCATGGCCCAGTGGTTCTCGTACACCATGCGCTCGTACACGCTCATGGCGGTCTCTTCCAGAGCTACGGAAGGCACGTGCCGCGTGAGGGGCGCGATGGTGTTCGTGCCGCCGCCTTCACCCAAGGCTGCGCGCAGGTCCTCCTTCATCACCAAACCGCGGAACAGGCCTTGATCCATCACCATCACCACGTGGTGGTCGATCATCGTCATGGCGTTCCACGCATCCTGCACTGTGGCCGTGGGCGCCATCTTCACCACATCCGTGCGCAGCCGCTGGCCTACGCGCAAGCCCTGCACGTTGGCTTTCTGCTGCACAGCGCGCGCCTCGGAACCGGCGGCCATGAAGATGAACACACCGATGATGGCCAGGAAGGGCGCTCCGCTGTATAAACCATAGAACACGAAACCGACCGCGAGGATACGCCCGATGACCGTGGCGATGCGGGTGGCCTTCTCGCGCGGCAACCACATGCCCAGCAGTGAACGCAGGATGCGCCCACCATCCATGGGGAAGGCGGGGATCAGGTTGAAGAGGAAGAGACCGATGTTCACCGTGACCAAGAAGGTGAGCAAGCCAGCGCCCGTCGAGATGTCACCCAACAGATCCGTGGTGATCATGGCGATGCCAGCGATGGCCAGGATGGCGAAGGCGACACCGGCGATGACCAAGTTCACCAACGGGCCGGCGACGGTGATCCAGAACTCCTGTTTGGGATCCTCCGGCATGCGCTCCAAGCTGGCCACACCACCGATCGGCAGCAAGGTGATGTCGCGGGTGTTCACACCGAAGCGCTGGGCCGTTAGGGCATGGCCGAACTCGTGCAGGACCACACAGCCGAAGACGATCAGGATCAGGCCGATCTCCTTCAGGATCTGACTCCACGTATGGCCTTCGGAGAAACCGGTGAAGGCTATATACGCCGGTAGCAGAATGAAGCTCCAGTGCAGGAACACCCGGATGCCACGGAAACGGAAGAGGGGGAGTCCGCCGCGCATGGGTCAGGCACTGGCCTGTTGCAACACGAGCACCGGGATCTGTGTATGCAAGGCGAGGTCGGTGGCCACGCTATGGTGGAAGAGTTGCTCGATCAAGCCGCGTCGGCGGTGTACCACCACAGCCATATCACTGTCGCTTTGATCGACCAGGTCGTTCAAGGCGAGCATCACGTTATCGCCGCTCACACTGTGGTAGGTGTGCGGGATGGCACCCAGGTGCATGTCGTAGCCGATGTCCACTGCCTCGTCCTCGCTGTTGTGGCCTTCGGGCACCACGTGTACGATGGTCACCTCTGACCGTGACCACCGAGCGATGTCCAACAGCACCTTCAGTGTTTCGCGCTCTATCGGT
>DAOORM010000281.1:0-3529 GCA_035389265.1 Flavobacteriales bacterium
TGCCGATGTACATGATGACTTGGGCGCCGACCTGAGCAAGTTGCTCCTGCAGGTGAGGCGAGCCGGCACACCTCCGGACGACCATACACTACGCGTCAGTGAAGGTGTCATGGCCGCGATCAACAAGATCGACGAGATCATCTGGTCGCTCGATCCCAAGCGGGATTCGCTCGAGGGCACGCTGAACTTCATCGAACGGTATGCCATGGAGCTGTGTGAAGTGAACGGCTTGGCGTTCCGGACCACCGCTCAACTACCCGATGGGGAGATAGCACTCACGGCTTTTGAGCGGCGAGAAGTGTTCCTCATCGCGAAGGAAGCGATCCGCAACGTGGCGAAGCATGCAGCGGCGACCACCCTGAGTCTGCATGCGGCACTGGAGGGGGAGGTCGTGGTCATCTCCATCTCTGACGACGGTATCGGTATGGATCCGGATCATAAGTCGGGTGGCAGGAACGGATCGAGCAACATGCGCGAACGGGCTTCACGGCTCGGCGGGGTGCTTTTCGTGCGATCGATGGATCCAAAAGGCACACGTGTCGAACTTCATTTCCCACCCAAGAATCACCCGAATGGATGATGCGCAGGTTGGTCGACGACCCCATCTTTAGGGCATGACGCCTTGGGAGAAGACGCATACGTTGGTGGATGTGGTGGTCGTGGAGGACCACGTGGAGTTCCGTGAAAGCCTCCGGTTCATCCTGGCGAACACCGGCCATATCCGTTGTCAGGCCTACGCCACCGCCGAGGAAGCACTCGGTCCCATCCTCATCGATCGGCCGGATGTCATCATCATGGACATCCGGTTGCCCGGCATGGACGGTATCGAGTTCACCAAACTCCTGATGGAAAGGATCCCCGATGTCCTCGTGCTCATGTGCACCGTTCAAGAGGATGATGAGTTGATCTTCCAGGCCTTGCGCGCTGGAGCGAAGGGCTATCTGCTTAAGCGATCGAACGTTGAGGATCTCGTGGAGGCCATCAGGCAGGTGCTCGCCGGCGGATCGCCGATGAGCCCGGCCATTGCTCGCCGGGTCGTCAATAGCTTCAGACCCGAGCGTACCAAGGACCTTAATGCCCTTACCGAACGTGAGCAGAACGTGCTCGATCTAATGAGCACGGGCATGACCGCTCGGGAGATCGGAGAGCGCCTCTTCGTGAGCGTGAACACCGTGCGCACCCACATCCGGCATATCTACGAGAAGCTTCATGTGCAAAGCCGTGTGCAGGCTGCACGGAAGGCCGGGAAGAGCTGAGATCCACTCCACCCTGCAGAATCATCCGATCGCATGATTCCCTCACGTTCGGCTTGATGTGCCTTTGCATCGTGTCATCCATATGACATCGGGGTCGCCGAAAACCGTGCAGAGTAGGCTTGTATCATAGAACGATCAACATGAGAACGAGAACAATGGCTCCCATGCTGGCAGGAGCGCTTATCGCCATGACAAGCTTACTCGCATGCCAAAAGGACGAGATAGCACCGCTGGACACAGCTCCGGTAGAGGAGGAAGTCAATCCGAAGAATCTGGGCTTCATGTACCGTGGTAGTATGACGGGAAGTGCCCCTTGGGGTTCGATCAGCAAACAAGAATGGAACATGAGCGGAGACTGTGTGATCGGACAGAACTTCTCGAACAGTAATCCGGTCATTGCCGCAGATGCGAATGTGACGACCGGTCCACCTTCATTCGTGCGCGGGACTAGCGCAGGGATGCTTGGTTTTCGCTATTTCCAACGCGGTAATGAGATCGGAACCCCAGGATCTTGGGGCCCCTGGTACATCCTGACTCCGAATTTCGGCCCCCCACTTTCCATCCGAAAGCGTCTGTTGATGCGGATCAAGCATGTTCCTCTGGTCGGCGGGTTCACCTATAACATGGGCATCACTTACAACGGGACCACCAACACGTGGAATTATGCAGCCGCCGCTGCCAGTGGAAAATTCGAGTTCCAGGAGATCACTCGATCCCTGCTCGAGGCTTGCCCGGTCCGGGATTGACCGAACGCTCACGAATGTGATGATCCTGTGGAGGGTCGAGGCTCAGCCTCGGCCCTCTTGCGTTGGTGACCTTGCGAATATTCCATGTCTCGAATGAAGGTCTGACCGTTGCATCGGGAACAGACCGATACCGATTACGACCAGTAGTGTCATTCTTCCCGGTCATATGCCTTGGTGTACGAGGATAGACCCGAGTTGGATGGGATGGTCAACATGAGTTGAACAAGGCCATTCTGAAGAACGGTAAGCCTGTATCACACCCTTGTGATAAATTACCGACCGTGCAAATGCTGATGAAGACTTGTTCGACCTTCCAAGGCCACAAAGGCGCCATTTACGCGCTTTGCCATGGGTCGGAGCCGGGCACGTTCCTGAGTGCCGGCGGTGATGGGATCGTGGTGCGCTGGCACATGGATGCTCCTGACGACGGATCCGGCCTCGTGAATGTAGGTGAGCCCGTCTTCAGCTTACAACTGATCGCGCGGCGTTCCCTTTTATTGATCGGAACAGGTTCCGGGCGCCTGGTGGTCGTGGACCTGAACACACGCCGAGAGATCCAGGTGTCAAGCACGCATACAAAGGGCATCTTCCGGATCACGGAGTTGGAGAACGATGCGCTGGCCTGCGCAGGTGGCGATGGCACCTTGAGCATCTGGCGCATCGCTGACGAATCTTTTTCCGTGTTGACCTTGGTGCGCCGCATTCCCTTGTGCGAGGAGAAACTGCGCGATATCGTTCTCTCCGCAGACCGCCAGCGGATGATCGTGGCCTGCGGCGACAGTTCGTTACGCGAATTGGACTTTCCCCAATTGAACGAACGACAGCGCTTCGATGGTCATGCGAAAGGAGCCAACTGCGCGGTCTTCCACCCGGCCAAGCCGGTCTTGGTGAGCGGCGGAAAGGATGGCCAGGTGAAGATCTGGCACGCCGATGGGCGACTTGCCCTAGAATGGCCAGCGCACAAAGGCTCCGTTTATGCCACATCGTTCGATCCTTCTGGTCGCTATCTGGTCACCGCTGGTCGCGATGCCTTGTTGAAGATCTGGGACGCCAACACCTTGGATGCCGTGACGCGTTCCACACGGGAGAAGAACGCCCACACCCATTCGATCAATGCCTTGCTTTGGGTAGGCGATGTGCTGCTGACAGCTAGTGATGACCGGCGTGTGCAGGGCTGGAAGCTCCCTACTTGATCCGGATCAGCCCCAATTCTTCACATACCAGGGCACGGCTTTGCGCAAGCCGGCCTTCAGGTCGATGGATGGTGCATAGCCCAGAAGTTCCCTGGCCTTGCTGATGTCGGCGAGGGAATCGCGGATATCGCCGGCACGTTCCTCGATGAACTTCAGGCCCACTTGGGCGATGGTAGGATCCACCGCAGCTAGCTCGCTCTGCAAGGCTTCCACAAGTTCCACCAAAGTGGTACGAGAACCATAAGCCACGTTGAACACCTCCCCCACACACCGCGGGTCCTTCGCGTCCAAGGCTTGAACGATCACCGGTGATCGTTCAAGCCTTGGACGCGAA
>DAOORM010000282.1:0-3517 GCA_035389265.1 Flavobacteriales bacterium
TCACTTTGAGTCCGAGTCCTCGGGCCCGTTCGGCCATGGCTTCGGCCACATCAAGCCCACCGCACTTCATCAGCTTCAGATTCACACCGCCGAACGCCTCCGGCGACCGTTCCAGGTCATCCGGGCCCTGGATGCTCTCATCCCCGTAGACCGTTACCGGACATTCTTTGGCCAAATCCTTGTGCAGGTCCCAGCGGTCCTTGGCGAACGGCTGCTCGAGCCCCTCGACCCGTTCCACTCCGACGACCTCGATCGCCGCCAAGGCTTGGTCCAAGCTGGCCCAACCTTGATTCGCATCGAGGAAAAGCTTGCGGGCGTCCATTTGACTTACTGCCCGCAGGAATTCTAGGTCGTTGGCCGCTCCCAGCTTGACCTTCAGGATCGGAGCGGCCGGCAATTCATTCAATTTAAACGCTATACGTTCCACTTCCGTGTGACCAAGCGTGACCATGGATGTTGCCGTAGAACCATGTCCATCTACCCGTAATACACTTTCACTTGATCCACTCAACTCATTTGCTATCAGCATACTATGAGCTAATTGAATGGCTGCTCGGGCAGGCGCGGATAATTGGTCGTGGAACGGCCAAGGACCGTCAGCCTGATCGAACTCCAGTCCGAACTTCAACCAGAAGCATTCAAGCTCCTCATGAACAGAATCTTGTGTTTCGTTCAAATACGGCGGAAGCGTGGCTTCTCCATACCCCACGAAGCCCTTTCGTCGAATCCGAACGAAGACCGAATCGGTGCCATCACGCAGGCCATGTGCGGTCCCGAACGGGTGCTTGAAGCGAAGTCGGTAACGGGCCAGGGCGAACTCCATCGTCGGCGAAGTTCCGGCCAAGGCAGCGCTGAAACTGGCGACCCGCCGGTGAACTGTGAACGATCCACCACGAAAAAGCCCCGGTAACCAGCGGCTACCGGGGCTTTTCAAGATCCGTTATGGTCACTTGACCATGTAATAGATGTTGGTAAGCCACTTGGTGGTGTCCTTCTCGGCCATGGGATCGGTCACGTACTCTTCGATCACATTGCCGTAGTGCGTGAGCCCCTTTTCCTTGATGTAGGCGTCGATGGCTTCGTGCGCGGGCATGTTCTTGTTGTAATCACCGTAGTACTCCACTTTGAGCATCTTGCTAGCGGGGATCACGTGGGTCTCGAACCCGTCCACTTTGGTGTTGGCATCGCCCTTCACAGGCATGGCGGCCATCATATCGGCACTTTGGTCCTTCTCGTTCCAGGCCCACATCACCCCGCTGGGTGCTCCGGCCATTTCCAGGTTGGCAGCCCCGATAGCGGCACCCGCAGCAGGGAAGTTGGTGCCATAGAAAGCGCTTATATCGCTCCACTTCACCTTCTTGTTGCGCTTGCCGATGAAGACCAGTTCGGGACGATCGACGGTTTCGATCAGGTAACCTCCGGAGGTTTTGGCGGCGAGTTCGGCTTGGCGTGCGGCCTCCGCGGTCTCGACCTGCTCTTTCAGCATGGACAACCCTTTCTCGAAGTCCTTCCCAAGCATGGCGTCCATATCCATGAACTTGCCCATCACCTTGCCCATGAAATCATTATTGCCGACCATGGCCCAGGTCACCTTCGTTCCTTCCCCCTCAGGCTGCAATTCAACAAGCGCATCGGACTCCGAAGCCCAAGGCTCGATGAATTTGACATGGTTCTTCACCAGTTGGTCCTGAACCAAGGAGTCGAGCCGCTGCTCCCCTTTTCCTACGTCCTTGTTGCCTTCCCAGCGCGAGATGGCGCCAACGGTGCCGTCGGTGCCCTCGTACGTCTTCTTCATGTTCGGGTCGAGCGCATTCCATGGGCTCCATTTGTCCATGGCCGCCAAGGAGTTCACATGGCCGTAAACGGCTGAAGGTGGCGCAGCGATGGTCACTGACCGCTCGTAGCGGTAGGTATCAGGGCCGATCAGGCCCAGGATCACGACAATGGCCACCAAGGCCAGAATGATGATCAGGAGTGTCTTGAGTATCCTCATGGTGGTTGGATTTGTCCGAAAGATGCAACCTGCCCGGCGAATTTGGTGCGAACGGTGACCAATAGTGCCCGTGGACTGGCACGGTCTTTTCTTTGTGGAACACCGAACCTCATTCCCACCATGACCTTCCTTCGAACCTACCTCGCCCCTTTGGCCCTTGGCGCTTTGTTGATCGGCGGCTTCACCGCGTGCAGCAAGAAAGTGAACCCGGCCGGCCAGAAAGTGGTACAGCCCTTCAGTGGCAACAAATACCAGAGCAATGGAACTTGGTTCCGGGGGACGGGAACGGGCGTGAGCCAGGCGCAGAACATCGCGCGCAGCAAGGCCGACCTTGACGCCAAGAACCAGCTGGCCGGTCAGGTGGGCACCAACATGCGCGCCGTGGCCGATCAGTACCTGGGCGAGACTGGCAACACAGGCGCCTCGGACATCGCGGACAAATTCCAGAGCCTGGTGCGCGAGGTGATGAACACCGAAATGGCCGACCTCCGCAAGTTCGATGAAGAGGTGCGCTACAATGAAGCCACGAAGGACTACACCGTGTATGTGGCCTACGAGATCAAGAAGAACGCCATGCTGCGCTTCATGAAGAAACAGGCGAAGGCCGATGACAAGATCGACGCCATCACCCAGAAGAAGATCGACGAGATCCTGGACAAGGAGATCGAGAAGGCCGACGCCGCAGGCGAAGAGTGAACAACCTGACCTGAACGACCACCTTGGCCATGCCGGGGTGGTCGTTCGTATTACCGCCCTACCCTGTCGATCTGTCGGGTGTCAGCATACGGCAGCAAGTTTGCAGACCTGCACGCAAGAACTGAACTACCATGTACGAGAATCCCATGATGGGCGCCTATGTGATCGGGGGCCTGGTGATGTTGGTGAGTTGGCTTGTGGGGCAACAACTCCGTAGCCGGTTCGACAAGTACTCCAAGACACCCTTGAGCAACGGGATGAGCGGTCGCGAGATCGCCGAACAGATGTTGCATGACAATGGCATCTTCAACGTGAAGGTGATCAGCGTCCCTGGACAGCTTACTGACCACTACAACCCCGCCAACCGAACGGTGAACCTGAGCGAGGCCGTTTTCCACCAGCGAAATGCTGCAGCTGCCGCCGTGGCGGCGCACGAGGTGGGCCACGCCGTACAGCACGCCACGGCCTACCAGTGGCTTACCATGCGTAGCAAGCTGGTGCCCGTGGTGAGCGTAGCCAGCAACCTGATGCAATGGGTGCTGCTCGGCGGTGTCCTACTGATCAACACATTCCCGCAGTTGCTCCTTTTCGGGATCATCCTATTCGCGGCCACCACCTTGTTCAGTGTCATCACCCTTCCGGTGGAATACGACGCCAGCAACCGGGCCTTGGCCTGGATGAAACAACGCGGTGTGGTCACGCCTGGGGAGCTCACCATGAGCGCCGATGCCTTGAAGTGGGCTGCGCGCACCTACCTGGTGGCGGCCATCGGCTCCATCGGCACCCTGCTCTACTACATCATGATGTACACGAACCGCCGCAACTAGG
>DAOORM010000283.1:0-3493 GCA_035389265.1 Flavobacteriales bacterium
GGTGGAAGGTGCCATGGATGAAGGCCTCTTGCGTGGCTTGGTCGTGGAAGGCATCATCGGTGGTGCCGGTGGTGTGTTCGTCTTCCTGCCGCAGATCCTGATCCTCTTCCTGTTCATCCTGGCCTTGGAGGACTCCGGTTATCTGCCGCGTGCAGCCTTCTTGTTGGACAAACCGATGAGCCGTGCTGGACTCTCGGGGCGTTCGTTCATCCCGCTGCTCTCCAGCTTCGCGTGCGCCATTCCGGGGATCATGGCCACCCGCACCATCACCAACTGGCGCGACAGGCTCACCACCATCATGATCGCACCGCTGATGGCCTGCTCCGCGCGCATCCCGGTGTACACACTGATCATCGCGGCGCTGTTCCCGGGCCAACCGTTATTGTCGACCTTGCTCATGATCGCCTTGTACGCGCTTGGTATCGTGTCAGCCATGAGCGTGGCCTGGGTGATGAAGCGGTCACGCCCTACGAGCGAACGTTCCACGTTGCTGATGGAGTTGCCCAGCTACCAATGGCCCGACCTACGGAGCCTCATCATCGGCCTCTGGGAACGCGCGATGATCTTCCTGCGTCGAGTGGGCACGATCATCCTGGCGCTCACCATAATCATGTGGGCTCTTTATACGATCCCATCGCCCCGCACCCATGCACGCGGAACCCCCATCGAACGCAGTCTGGCCGGCGAGATCGGGCACGCGTTGCAATACGTCTTCGCGCCCATCGGGTTCAATGAACACATCTCCATCGCCTTGGTGCCCGGTATGGCCGCCCGCGAAGTGGTGGTGAGCTCCCTGGGCATGGTGTATGCCATGGAGGGTGACGAGGATGAAGTGGGCAGCCAGTTGCAGGAACGCATCGCCACCGAATGGTCGCTGGGGACCAAACTCTCCTTGTTGCTTTGGATCGTGTTCGCGCCCCAGTGTCTCAGCACCTTCGTTACGGTGAAGCGCGAGACGAACTCGTGGAAGTACATGTGGATAATGGGCGGCTACCTCTTCGCCCTGGCGTACCTTGCAAGTCTGGTCACCTACCAACTGACCACTTTCATAACCGCTGCCTGATGCAGACCTTCCTGGCGATATCGATCGTAATGTGCGCGGTGGCCTACGTGACCTGGCAGTGGACGCCAACGATGTGGCGGAAGGCCGTTGTGGCGCGCTGGACCGGTACACCGCTCGGCCATGTGGACCGTAGGCCTCAACATAGCCGCGCATCTGGTTGCTCTTCGTGCAGCACCTGTGGGGCGTGCTCCCGAGCGCAGCTGGGCTCCTGAGTCCTGTTGATGGTCCTTGCAGCCCTTCTGCTGGACTTGGTGGATCAGTGCACTAGACGCTGCTGCTCTACTTGCGAGCCGTCGGATAACTCGACCAGGTAGACCAACCCTCTCTGCGGTATCGCCATACTGAATGACGCGCTTGGAGCGGATCCTTCGAGGACAAGGCGACCGGTGGGTTCGTACAATCGATATCGCGCCTGCCCACTTCGTGCATGGTGCACATGTATCCGTTCCCCATCACTCCAGACCCTCATTTCGGCAGCATCGGGCATCACCACCGAAACGCTGGCCGATACCGTGGTGGAGCCATCCACATCCGTCTGCCGCAAGCGATAGTACGATAAGTCCCGAAGTGGCGAAGCATCCGTGAACGAATAGGACCGTAGGCTTCGGCTTTCACCGGCGGCATCAAGCCTTCCAATGCTCTCGAAGCTATACCCATCAGCACTGCGCTCCACGGTGAAGTGGTCGTTGTCGATCTCCGAAACGGTCGCCCAGTTGCAATTGACAACGTTGCCTTCCGGTCGTGCATCGAAATAGAGCAACTCGATCGGCAAGGGGTTCATCGCGCTCACGGAACCCAAAGTGAACGGCCCCAATTGGTTCTGCACTTCGCCGCTCGGGAGCCAACCACCCCACGGTGTGACGGTAGCTCCATCATTCCCGCGATCGCGCCAAAGAGGTGCCATGGCCGAAGCGTCCCACCAAGCCACACGCAAGTCGTTCGGGGCATCCACACCGCAACTGTACACATCGTGCCAGCTAAGCGTGACGCGCGCATTGGGCGTTCCGCTACTTCGCACCACGGTCCAATGCTCACAATCGCTCACATGGTCCAGGAAGGGATCCCTGTTGATGCCGTATGCGGCATAGCTGCTTTGTCGACGATAGCGTACGGTGAATGCATCCGTGGTGGAACCAGCGACCTCCGTGAGCTGGACAGGCCTATGAATACCAGCCTCGCCGACAGGATAGATGAAGTCGGTGATCCCGAACTTCTGCAGTGGACCATCCACGTGGCTTCCATCGGTGCCAATGGTAGTACTCGCGGTACTGCTCAAAGTGAACAGGTTGGAAGCCGTGGAGATGATGAGACCGCCTGGTGAGGCGTATGCCAATTCCAAACTCCCGGATAGGCGAACGGGATCGTTCAACGTGAGATCACCGGCTGACTTTCCCATGCGGATGGAAGCGAAGCGCTCTTCGAAGCCCGTGGTGCTGATGCTCTGTGGCGATGCCCCGGAGAGCCAGACCAGCGAGCCCACCTCACTCAGCGCCGCTTCTCCGTCGTTGTTCGTGAAGTGTCCTTGAAGCTCCATCACACCACCGGTGGCTCCTGCGGAAAGATCGAGGAAGCCGCCCGTGTTGATCGTGAGATCGCCGCGGACCAACATCCCATTGGAAGCAACTTCATTCCGGAACAAGGCCGTTGATGAAGATGCCCCATTCCCGTTGAGCGTAAGATCACCACAGGAGAACGTACCCGCACTGGCCGGTGCGGTGGTACCCAGTGTGATGCCCACCGCTGCACCAGGACCCGTGCGTGTGATATAGACCGAATTGGTCACTACCAGTTGCCGTCCCGCACGGACAGTGAGGGTCCACGCGTTCGCATTGTTCGAAACCAGGTCGAGCGCTGCACATTGCGCATTGGCCGTGAACACTTCGCAGTGATCCACGGCGCTCTGATCGATCGTGACCACCGATGTGCTGGTCGGCACTGCTCCGAAACGCCAGTTGCGGCAGTTGCTCCAATCGGTGCTCACCCGGCCTGTCCACACAAAAGGAAGCGGTGCGGTGGTGGTGGTGAGTGAAACATCGTCCAACTGAAAGCCCTCGTCCGTTCGATCGTAATTGGAGGCGACGTTCCCATTCATCAAGGTATTGAAGGTGGTGCAGTTGCTCCCTCCGCTCACACTGAAGGCGCGGAAGGCGATGGTGTTCGTACCTGTTGGAACCGTGTAGATCAACGGGTTCGCCGATTGGTACACATTGCAACCAGGCGATGTGGAGGCAGACCCACCCGTTGCCGAAGACCAGGCATAGGCATGATCACTTAACCCGCCCACACGACCGATGATGGACCACACGCCGTTGATGGCCACTTGCATGACCGCTCCTTCGCGCACGTCCATTCCGGGTCCGGAACCAGAACGGACCGAGTGGTACACACGCAACTGCAGCCCTGCGAGGCCTGCGACGTTCAAGGTGGAGA
>DAOORM010000284.1:0-3487 GCA_035389265.1 Flavobacteriales bacterium
GCCAGTGAGAAGTACATGAACTGTCCTTTTGCGAGCGCGTTCAGGCAGCGTTCCTCGAAGTCTTCCGGGTGGTGCAGGCGATCGGTGTGCTTTGCCACTTCGGCGTAGAAGGAGTGCCACCAACTCCAACGTTGCCGGAGTCCACCAGCAGCAATGAGGCGCTCCAACGCCTCGGCACCGATCGCTTTCAAAAGCACTGGAATAAGTTCGAAGGGATCGAGTTGGAGGGGATCGCCCTGCGCGGCAAGTCGCTCGATCTCCTGAACCAACACCTCGGGCTCGTTGCTGAAGGCACCGATCATGATCCACGTGATCGCCCTGCTGGGACCCAAAGGATCCAAGGCCATGGGATCAACTTGGATGATGCGCTTTGCACGTAGCATTGTCCGCTGGCACTCCACGGGCGAAGTTCCTTCGCCAAGGTTTTGGAGCCGCTGCTTCCATACCTCGTAGGGCTCCACCGTATCGTCGTCCTCGTCGGCCAAGGAAGGTTCGTAGCGCAAAACCTGCATCAGCTTGAAAGTGGGGTTGGTGAAGTACCGGGACAATGCCGGGCCTACTTTGACCCCCTGCCGTTGCCAATGCTGCAATAGATCACGTACCAGAATGCAGTGTGCGTTGTTTTGCGGATCGAGCGCACCCATGAAGAAGCCTTCGATCAGTTCGGCATCGAAGGCCACCAGCTTCTTATTACCCCGTACATCGAAAGCCGCCAGGTGGTCCTTCATCGCTTTGATCACACGCTCGCGTTGTTCCGGACGCTTGTATAGTTCGAACAGGTGATCCCATACTATCCGCCGTAGCGCCTTCATTGGCTCGTTCAAATAGGGCACGTGGATCCGCGATGATATCTGGTTGCGCTTCCGCGTGGGTACCACCCGCCAGCTTTGCGCCGCGAGATAGTTGTGTGACAAACCATAGAAGAGTCCGGTGGCGGCTGCATTGCCCGCTTGCGACAGCCCGATGAGCTGCTCGGCCACATCGCGCTGGTCCTGGTAGCCTGTGGCTTCGGCCAATTCATGCAGGTCGAATGCGCCCACCAAAGCCTTCACCACTTGTGCCCCCTTGGTCGGTTGCCGCTCCAAAAAGGCGAGCATCAGGTCGACGGCAGTGCTGCGCACATCCTTGGGGTCTCCTGTACCATAGCATCGAAGGATGCGCAAGGGAGCGTCGAGGGAATGGTCATTCCTTTCGTCGGCGAACAGGTAGGGCGTTCCCTGCGCTTCGGCCGGTAGCACACGAATAAGCTGGTCCACGTACTCCAGTGTCCGGGTGGGGTCTACATCGTGGAACACCTCGTGTAGTTCCAGCAACACGCCGTCATTTTCCTCCTCCTCGAAATGTCGGAAAGCTCCCAACACTGCCTTTTTCAGCACAGCAGCCTCCACCTCAGCCTGGAAGATGTTCAACACCGCATTGATGGCGGTCACGATTTTCTCACGATATCCATCGAAGAAGGTGATAAGCAACTTCCGTAGGTCCATACGCCGCGTTTCGAAGAGCACATGATGCACCAAGAAAGTGCCGAAGGTCTCATCAGCGATCAGGCCGGGTCCTTCATCGCCGAGGAGGTTGATCAATTCCATCTGGTCCAAGTCACGCGCATGGCTCCAGAAGGTTTCCTGTTCCATGCCCAACAGCGGCAGCAACCTTGGCAAAATGGGCATTTCGTAGGCGGTACCCTCGATATGGTGGAAGAATGCGAAGCTGAACAATACCCTCAGGCTGTCCACATTGGCAAAGGCACTGATGCGGTCCAGATGCTCCTTATAGTACAGGCGGAAGGCCTGGGCCACATGCGTGAAGCCATTGTAGTCGCCAACCTGATTGATGATGCTGGCTACCATGGCCGCGGTGCGCGGGTTGCCCCGGGCCATGTCCAAAATGCGGTCTACATAGAGGTTGCGCTGAATGTTGTACTGCTTGTCCAGGAAGGTGCGCAGCTCATCATCCGTCCATGGATCCAGGATCAGTTGCGCTTCGTCGGTGATGATGCCGAGGATCTCGCGCACATGTGCCAACGCGATGCGGCGTACCGTGCATAGCACGTGTATTTCGCGATCGTTGCGTTCATGCCCCAACAGGTCCAGCACACGGGGCAGGTCGCCCATGCGGTGCGCATCATCCAGCAGCACCAAGTAACGTCCTGGCGCTGAGCAGCGCTTCGCTAGTTCATCTGCGAAGGGCACACCTTGGTTCCGGACGTAGAGCAGGTGCAGGTCCGGGTCCATTGCCTTCATGCGGTCCATCACCTCCAACCCCAGACGCGTTTTGCCCACGCCAGCGTTACCGGCAATAAGAACTATGGGCTGTGCTTTCAACGCCACGCGTGCACGATCCAACTCCTCTTCCCTGAAGCGGAAGGTGGTGCTGTAGTCCGTATTGACCGGACCAGTGCGCGCCGCCCGCTTCACGAAGGCTTCGCGAGAGAGCACTTGCGCGATCAGTTTGATGCCCAGGTGGTCCTCGGCGATATCGTCGCCTTTCTCCAGAATGACCCGCTTAATGCGGTCAAGATCATATAGGACGACCTTGGTGCGCATGGCCTTCGCATCGGCTTTCAGAGTAGCGCGCAACTCCGGAAGTATGCGTTCGCTGCATGCCAGTATTACCTCACGGATAGTTGTACGGGCGATCCTCCGAGGTTTCTTCGCGAAGCAGTCTTCCAGATCGTCGTGGAGCTTCTTCGGTAGGCGATCCACCTGCACGGTGCACTGGAGGAAGGAGTATGTGCCGTCCGAATGTTCGCACAGCGCATCCGGCACTCCCTTCCGGCTGCGCACCTTACCCGAAACGGTGTTCACGCTGAACGTGGGGTAACCGTCGCGCTCCAATACCGCAGCCGCCATGCGCGCGTAACTTTCCTGGTCCATACCCAGGATGGCCTGTTCGATCTCGAGATCCCGAGTCATGGCACCAAGCTAGTAGTGATTGCGGCTGATTTTCACATTCCCAATTCGTTCGCCTGGTTATTCCACAGGCTGCGGTTGGTAGGTTCTCAGGTGGTCAAGAGCCAAGGCACATGTTGGGTTCCATTTTAGATGTATGCAATAACTGTCGCCCTCTTCCCGATCGTGTGTATTGGATCGGTATCACCAACACCACGACTATCATGGATGGGAGCAAAGTGCGTTTTTTCCGTAAGCAGAGGGTATGGTCGCAGGTGCGGCTGGCCCGCAAGGTGGGCGTATCGCAGAGCATGGTGAGCAAGATCGAGCGGCGGGCCTTCCAGCCCAAGGCGCACATCGCCGAGCGCTTCGCCAAAGTGCTGGGCGTAGCGCTGGAGCAGCTGGGCGATGAGGGGGCCCTGCACTCCACCACCGCTCGCACGAACCCCGTTGAGTGGGGCCAAGCACGCACCCCGGAGGCCCCGCATAGCCCGGGTTGACCACCAAGGGCGCCCCTTGGCCGGTGTGCAAGTACGGTATAGGTGCAGGTGCTTAAGCCCTGTAGCGGGTGTGCATACGCCTCCATGTAGAGGTGCATA
>DAOORM010000285.1:0-3478 GCA_035389265.1 Flavobacteriales bacterium
CGCAAGGCGATGGAGTGTTGAGCGGCATGACGGCCGTTTTGCTGGCCACGCTCTCCAATACCGTCATGAAGTACCTTATCGTGGTGTTCTTCGGCGACAGCTCACTCCGCAAATGGGTGGGCTTGGGCTTCGGTTCCGTCGTCATGGCCACGGTGCTTGCAATGTTGGTCATGCGTTCGATCTGACGTTCGTGCTGCTTTCCGAAGGTTCCTTGAGGAAATACCGCCCCCATTCGGGGTGCTTTTCCCCGAAGCGAGCGGCGGTCGGTGCACGCAATGCTCCATTACGGCACGGTACGAGGGTAATGCGGGCTTCCGCACTAACCCGGAGCGACGATTGAGGGTATGCCGAGCGCTGTACGCCGATCACCCCTTGGAGTATCTGCCGCTCTGTGATGGACGAAAAGAAGAATACCGTGACGGTGACCCGTCACGGCATCGTGTTGGACAAGACCGAACTCGGATTCGAGAATGCTGGGGCGCTGAACCCGGCGTGCATCCGTGTGGGCGAGAAGGTGCACATCTTCTACCGGGCGGTACGCCATGGCAATTACTCCACCATCGGACATTGTCTGTTGAACGGACCGTTGGACGTGGAGCGCCGCGCGGACCGGCCGATCCTGATGCCGGAGCACGCCTACGAATCGCAAGGCATGGAGGATCCGCGTATCGTGAAGATCGAGGACACCTACTACATGACCTACACGGGTTATGACCGCACGAACGCGCTTGGTACCTATGCCACATCGAAAGACCTGGAAACGTTCACCAAGCACGGTGTGATCACACCGCAGTTCACCTACCGCGAGTTCAAGAAGTTGATAGACTGTTGTGATGGGTTGAACCAGAAGTACCTCTTCCATTACAAGATGCTGAAGGAGCACGGACTGGGTGAAGAACTAGCGGACAAGCTGTTGGCGTGGGACAAGAACCTGATGTTCTTCCCGAAGAAGATCAACGGGAAGTTCGCGCTGTTGCACCGGATCCATCCGGGGATACAGATCGTGTACTTCAATGATCTCGCGGAGCTGGATCGATCATTTTGGGAACATTACCTGATGGACCTCAAGAGCCACATCGTACTGGATCCTGCGTTGCCGCATGAGAGTAGCCACATCGGCGGAGGTGCGCCACCGATCGAAACGCCAGATGGCTGGTTGCTGATCTACCATGCTGCGGAGGACACACCGCATGGCTTCGTCTACCACGCCTGCGCAGCGTTATTGGACCTTAACGATCCATCGAAGTTGATCGCACGGCTGGATCATCCATTGATCTCGCCGCAGGAAGGTTACGAGAAGACGGGCTACGTGAAGAACATCGTGTTCCCGTCCGGCGCGGTGGTCTTTGACGATGACCTCTACATCTATTACGGAGCGGCCGATGAACGCGTGGCAGTGGCCTCCGTGAAGCTCTCCGTTCTACTGGCCCGATTGAAGCAGCAAGCAACATGACCGAACGAGCAACCGCCGACCGCGTACTGGTCCTCACATCCTACCCGCCGCGTGTATGCGGCATCGCTACGTACACGCAAGACCTGCTGACCGCGCTGAACCGCACGTTCAACGGGCCGTTCCGCTATACAGTGTGTGCCTTGGAGGATGGCAGGATCTCCCGCGACTACCCAAAGGAAGTTACGCACACCTTGGACACGAAGGACGCCGCCGATCACATCCGCCTGGCGCTGGAAGTGGACCAGGACCCGCGCATCGGTCGGGTGTGGGTACAACATGAGTTCGGTCTATTCCAAGGTGGCGATGGGCACTTCCTGTTGCAATTCTTGAACGCAGTGGAGAAGCCCGTAGCGGTGACCTTCCATACGGTGCTACCATCACCTTCGCCGGAGCGCATCGCTATGATCCGTGCCTTGGCCGAACGTGCTTCTGATGTAGTGGTGCTGACGGAACGTTCCGGGCGGATACTGCGCGAAGAGTACGCTATCGATGCCGACAAGATCATCGTGATCCCTCACGGGACGCACGTGGTGGCGTGGCATGATAAGGAGAAGATGAAGAAGAAGTACGGCCTCACGGGTCGTCGTGTGCTTTCCACATTCGGCTTGCTCAGCTCCAACAAGAGCATCGAAACGGCGCTGGATGCATTGGTGGCGATCAAGGCAGAAGTGCCCGATGTGCTGTATCTCATCCTCGGCCGAACGCATCCCGAAGTGGTGCGGCAAGAAGGGGAGCGTTACCGGGATTCGCTGGTGGAAAAGGTGGAGCTCCTTGGGTTGAACAAGCACGTTCGGTTCATTGATCGGTATCTTGAGTTGGATGAGTTATTGGAGTACCTCCAACTCACGGACATCTACCTGTTCACTTCGAAGGATCCTGATCAAGCCGTGAGCGGCACCTTCGCGTACGCCATGGGCTGCGGTTGCCCGGTGATCAGCACCCGCATACCGCATGCGCAGGAGGTATTGGATGATGGCACCGGTGTGCTGATCGATTTCAACAGTCCCACGCAACTGGCCGACGCAGCAACAGCGCTGTTGACCGATCCAGAACGCATGGACCGCTTGGGCCGCAATGCCCTACAACGCATGCGAGCCACGGCATGGGACAATGTGGCCATCGCGCACGCGCGCACGTTCGCGCGTCGCACAGGGGCGACAGAGGAGTTGAGCTTTCAATGGCCGCCCGTTTCGCTCAAGCACCTTGCGAGGATGACCGACGCCATCGGTATGGTTCAATTCTGCGATATCAGTGATCCGGATGTTGGATCCGGGCATACATTGGACGATAATGCGAGGGCGCTGATCGCGTTGTGCTCCCACGTGCGGAATGAAGGCGCGTTCGGTGGGGTGCGAGACCTGATGGTTCGGTATCTGGATTACATCGAGCACTGCCAGCAGCCGGATGGCGGTTTCCTGAACTATGCTGATACGTCGGGGGCGTTCACGGCGCAGAACCATGGAGAGAACTTGGAGGATAGCAACGGGCGTGCGGTCTGGGCCTTGGGTGTTTGCGTGGCGCACCAGGCTTTACTCCCCGAAGCACTGTGCACCAAGGCGGGGGCTATCCTACGGGCCTCTCTTGCTCGTGTTGATGGTCTCAGCAGTCCCCGGGCCATTGCTTTTGCCATCAAAGGGTTGCAGGCATATGCTTCGGTCAGTAGCACGGCTGCTATATCGGTATTGATCGATCGATCAGCGATGAAGTTGATGGGGGCGTATCAGGCCGCTTCAAGCGATGGTTGGGATTGGTTCGAACCTAAACTGACGTATGGTAATGCTGTTCTGCCGGAGTCGATGCTGTTGGCCTATGAGAGTTCAAAGCGACCGGAGTATCGTGAAGTAGCGATAGCCACTTTCCGTTTCCTTCTTGATCATTTGTTCGAGGGGGACATGTTGCGTGTCATTTCCAATCGCACATGGAAGGAACCGGGCGTCGCTCATGATCTTTATGGTGAGCAACCGATCGATGTGGCCTACACCATCGCTGCGTTGGCGACGTTCCATGGCACGTTCGGCGATGTGG
>DAOORM010000286.1:0-3463 GCA_035389265.1 Flavobacteriales bacterium
ATGGGCGCGAACCTCTATGCCGGGCAGACCTGCATCAGCACCCAGCGGATCTATGCGGTCAAGTCCGTCTTCGCGCAGTTCCGCGATCTGCTGGTAAAGGAGTTCAACGCCTTGCAAGCCGGCGATCCGAACGATCCCAGCGTGACGGTCGGACCCATCATCGACAAGACGCACTTCCAGCGCATCAGCACCTGGGTGGAAGAGGCGGTGAATGGCGGTGCCCAGATCCTTGCAGGAGGCAAGCCGGTGGATGCAAACCGCAACGTGTACGCCGCCACCTTGCTCAGCGGGACGATGAAGACGATGAAGGTGAGCTGCGCTGAAGTCTTCGGCCCTGTCACGATCATCGAGGAGGTGGCGGACTTCCACGAGGCCGTTACCTGCGTGAACGACTCCACCTACGGATTGCAGGCGGGTGTGTTCACTCCCCACATCGCACACATGAAGGTGGCGCACGACGAGCTGGAGGTGGGGGGGATCATCATGAACAGCGTGCCGGGATTCCGCATTGACAGCATGCCCTATGGCGGCATCAAGGACAGCGGATTGGGCCGGGAGGGCGTGAAATACGCCATGGAAGAGATGAGCGAGCCACGCCTGCTGGTGTACTGATCGACCAGGCCGGCGATTCGACCACTTGCATCGGCTGCCGTTGGGATGTAGCTTAGCCCTTCGCCCTGAGTGCCTTACCCGTCGGATCCAACCCGTCGATGGGGCAAGGCGCTCCTAACGCTGCTGTCCATGGCAAGAACATTCCACCGCACCGCGATCGCACTCGTCACCATCGGCGCCATCGTTGGCTTATCTGCTACCATCGAGCCTGGACGAACGGCTTCCATCGGCGGGGCTAAATCCGCCGTTCCGCTGAGCGACTTCGTGAACTTCGAATCGGCCCATGTACATCCCATCGAAAAGACACCTGACGGGACGAAGTTGCTCGCTGTGAATACCGCGAACAACACGCTCGAGGTCTTCAACATCACGGCCACCGGACTCTTGCACAGCGCGAGCATCCCCGTGGGCATCGACCCGATCACCGTGCGGGCCCGCACCAACAATGAGGCGTGGGTGGTGAACACCATCAGTGACGACATCAGCATCGTAGACCTCACTTTGAAGGCCACTGTGCGCAGCGTGACCACGGAGAACGAACCCTCCGATGTGGTCTTCGCGGGATCGCCCATCAAGGCCTTCGTGAGCTGTGCGGAGCAGGAGATGATCCAGGTCTTCGACCCGGCGAACCTGGCCACGGCGCCCGTGCAAGTACTGCTGAAGGGCGAGCAGCCACGTGCTTTGGCCGTGAGCCCCGATGGAAGCACCGTCTACTGTGCCTTCTTCGAAAGTGGCAACCAGACCACCGTCATCCCCGGCAACCAATTCCATGCTGGTGGTTTCTGCTCCGTACAAGGGGGCGCATGCACCACCATCCCCAACGTGGTGGCGAACCCTGCTGGTCCTTACGGCGGCATCGTACCAGTACCGAATTCCGGGGCCACGGGATTCAACCCACCAATGAACCCCAACAACCCTGCGCCACCGGGCAACAACAGCTTGGTGGTACGCAAGAATACGGCGGGGCAATGGATGGACGCGAACGGCCGCAACTGGACCAACCTCGTGAGCGGCGGGCTTCCGAACACCGCGCGTATCGCCGGATGGGATATGCCGGATCGGGACGTGGCGATGATCAACGCCAACAACCCCACCACAGCGGGTGTGACCTACAAACAAACGCTCGGCAACATCCTGATGAGCATGGCCGTGCACCCCACGGGTGAAGTGTATGTGATCGGTACCGACGCCACCAACGAGATCCGCTTCGAGCCCAACCTGCGCGGCAAATTCCTTACGGTGAACGTATCGCGCTTCCTAGGTGCGAGCAGCGTGACGCGCACCGACCTCAACCCGCACATCAACTACAGCACACACTCTTCGCCACCGGCGGATCGCAAGCGTTCCGTAGGTGATCCGCGCGGCATCGCTTGGAAGGCGGATGGAACCAAGGCCTACATCACGGGCATGGGCTCGAACAATGTGATCACCATCGGCACCACCGGAGCGCGCACCTCACCACAACCGATCGAGGTGGGCGATGGGCCCACGGGGATCGTCATCCACGATGCACAGAACAAGGCCTATGTGCTGAACAAGTTCGATGGCTCGATCTCCACCATTGACCTTTCCACGGACAAAGAAGTGTCCCGCACGGCGTTCTTCGACCCCACACCAGAGGTGATCAAGACCGGCCGCAAGCACCTCTACAACACACATACCGGTAGTGGCCACGGGCAGATCTCGTGTGGATCCTGCCACGTGGACGGAAAATGGGATCGTCTGGCCTGGGACCTCGGCAACCCTGCTGGAGAGATGGTCACCGTGACCGATGCGGCAGGCAATAAAACCTTCCACCCGATGAAGGGGTTGAAGACGACCCAATTCCTGATCGACATCATCAACCGGGGTACGGGCAAGTTGCACTGGCGAGGTGATAAGCAGACCTTCCACGACTTCGCCGGCGCCTTCCGGGATCTGCAAGGCACCGAAGCTCCGTTGGATGCCGTGGGCATGCAGGAGTTCTCGGACTTCCTCGCCGCCACCTGGTACGTACCGAACCCGTACCGCACCTTCCGACCTGAGTCGAGCGTGGCCGCCACAGTGGAACGGATGAACAATCCGAACCGGGTGCGATTCACGGGTACCACGTTCCAGACCGTACCCACCGCGGGAGTTCGCCTTTTCGTAGCGGTGAACGTGAACTGTTCGCACTGCCACCAGACCGGCAGCGGCCGCGGGCACCTGCCCGGGAACGGAAGTAACACCAACGCAGGTCAGGTGGTGATGACGAACAACACCAACATGGTGCCCGACCTCCGCACCGTGTATCGTAAGAACGGCTTCTTCTTCAACACCACGGAATGCACGAGCGGATTCGGTCTCATGAGCGATGGCATCATGGAAACGTTGTTCAACAGCCCGGGTGTGAGCGGCCACTATTTCGGCGATTACGAACCTGAGCTGCTCAGTTGGTCCGGCGGCATCGACGCGGTGAACAGCCCTCAGAGCCACACCTTCGATCGGGTGCACCCGGTACAGGACGCTCTGCCCGCCGTGGGTGTGCGCCATACCTTGAACGGAAGTGTGGGCAGCACCACGCAGCTCACCACCATGAAGACCTTGGTGAACGACAAGCCGGGTGAATATGCGATGATCGTGAAGGGCATCTGGAACAACGAGCCCCGTGGCTTCTACTACCTAGGGAGCGACAACTACCAGCCCGACCTGAACGGTGCAGCGCCGGTGACCCATGCGCAGCTGGTGGCGGCGGCGCAAACAGGCGCATCGCCGCTCACGTGGACGATCGTACACCCGAACACGAAGATCCGCGCTGGGGTGGACCGCGACAGTGACGGTGTCTTCGACTACACCGATGGCGACGCCGAGCTCGATCTGACAGCCTTCCTCG
>DAOORM010000287.1:0-3454 GCA_035389265.1 Flavobacteriales bacterium
CTCGCCGCCAGCGCCGCCCTGCTCCTCGCAGCACCCTCCTACGCCCTTGCCCCACCGGCGGGCGATGTGAACGAAGCCGCCGTGACCCTGACGGGTTGGCTGCATGTGGACGACTCCTTCATGGCCGATGTCATCATCGAGGTGGATGTGAACGGCGAGGTGCGCACGGCGTACGTCTCCCAAACCGGGCGCTTCGATATCGACCTGCCGGCTGAGACCTCCGCAACCTTGCGGTTCGAGAAACCCGGCCATGTGACCAAGGAAGTGACGGTGGATACGCGCCACGTGCAGGATGGCGACTTCGGCGGACAACGGCGGCGCCAGGTGAAACTGGCCGTGATCATGGAACAGGAACGCTTCATGGCGGGGCTCACCTACGCTGGTCCTGTGGGCAACCTCGGCTTCGAGCCCGGCGGGGGCTGCGTGGCGGTGGCGCACACCCGTTCGGTGGTACCCGCGAAACGCCGCGCGGCCATGGAATTCTAACGTGACCGTACCGCATGGAAGAGCCTCCCTTTGCGGGGGCTTTTCCTGTTCACCACGGGTGAAGGCCGTTACCTTTGGCCGTTCATCATGTTCCATCCTTTCTCTTGCACCGTCGTGTGCCGTTGCCATGGCTGACCTGATCCGGTTGCTCCCCGACCATGTGGCCAACCAGATCGCGGCCGGCGAAGTGGTGCAGCGCCCGGCCAGCGTGGTGAAGGAACTGCTGGAGAACAGCGTGGATGCGGGCGCCACGCGCATCATCCTGGTGATCAAGGATGCCGGTCGCACCTTGGTGCAGGTGACCGACGATGGCCGAGGCATGAGCGCCATGGATGCGCGCGCCTGCTTCGAGCGCCACGCCACCAGCAAGATCCGCGAGGCCGACGACCTGAGCACCTTGCGCACCAAGGGCTTCCGTGGCGAAGCCTTGGCCAGTATCGCGGCCATCGCGCAGGTGGAGCTCTGGACCCGCGAACAGGATCAGGAGATCGGCATGCGCATCCTGATCGAAGGCAGCCGTGTGCGCACACAGGAGGCCATGGCCTGTGCAGCGGGCACCACCCTCGCGGTGCGCAACCTCTTCTACAACGTACCGGCCCGTCGCCAATTCCTGAAGAGCGATGGCGTGGAGATGAAACACGTGCTGGATGAGTTCCACCGGGTGGCCTTGGCGCATCCGGAGATCGCCTTCCAATTGGTGCAGAACGAGCACGAGGAGTACAACATGCCGGCCGGCAACGAACGGCAACGCATCGTACACCTCTTCGGCCGCAAGTACGACGAGCGGTTAGTGCCGGTGGAGGAGCACACCGACTTCGTGAACGTGACCGGTTTCGTGGGCAAGCCCGAATTCGCGAAGCGCTCCCGCGGTGAACAGTACTTCTTCGTGAACCACCGCTTCGTCCGCAGCAACTACCTGGAACACGCGGTGCGCAAAGCGTACGACGAGCTGGTGTCGCGCGAGAACTACCCCTCGTGGTTCCTCTTCATCGACATCGACCCGGCGCAGATCGACATCAACATCCACCCCACCAAGACGGAGATCAAATTCCGCGACGACCGGGCGGTGTATGCCATGGTGCATGCGGCCGTGCGCCGTGCCTTGGGGCGTTTCAACATCGTTCCCAGCTTGGACTTCGAGCCCGAGCCGGCCATCCTTGCGGCCTTCGCCAGCCACCGAACGGAAAGTGCTCCGGCCCGCACGACGGTACCCGCCTGGCGACCGCAGGACCTCGGCGCGTTCAACGCCCCGCCGCGCCCGAGCGTGGAAGGCTGGCAACAACTGTTCGACCTCGGTTCCACACCCACCGCCCCCGAACCAGCACACACCGAAGCCCCGCAGCGCGTGATGCCCTGGCGCGAGCATGAGGGCACTCCGGGTGAACGTCCCGTTTTCCAGCTGCATGGCACCTACATCATCGCTCAGTTGCGCAGTGGGTTCATGGTGGTGGATCAGCAGCGGGCGCACGAGCGCATCCTGTACGAGCGCAACATGAAGATGATGGAGCAAGGCGCCGGCCTCAGCCAAGCCGAACTCTTCCCGCGCCATGTGGAGTTGAGCGCGGCGGACCTCGCGCTGGTGCAGGACGTCTTGCCCGAATTGCGCAGCATGGGCTTCGACCTGGAGCCCTTCGGCGGCAGGACCGTCCAGGTGAATGGCATGCCCGCGGAAGCCGCCGAAGAGGACCCCACGCGCTTATTGGAAGACCTGCTGGAGCAGTTGAAGCACGAGCGCGGCACCTTGCGGAACGAGCGACACCACATCCTGGCGCGTAGCATGGCCCACAGCATGTCCATCCGTCCGGGTCGTGTATTGGCCACTGCGGAAATGCACGACCTGATCGACCGCCTCTTCGCCTGCGAGATGCCCTACCATACGCCCATGGGCAAACCCACGTTGATCACCTATGGGCTCGACGAACTGAACGAACGGTTCGAGCGGTAGGCCCGCCTGGTGCATGCGGTGGAACCTACTCCTTCTCGCTCTGCTGGTCGTTCCCGGTGCGAGGGCACAGAACCTCGTGATCAATGGAGGTTTCGAAATGCACGCGCGCTGTCCCACGCGCTTCGATGCGAAACCTACCCGCGGTGTCGGCCATGTGAAGCCCATCGGCGGCATGCCGGGTTACTTCCATGCGTGCAGTGAAGTGATGGGCACACCCGAGAACTGGGCCGGTTCGCAGGCGCCAGCCGAGGGTCAAGCCTATGTGGGCTTGGTGCTCACGGCGCATGGCGGCGGTGAATGCGCGGTGCGTGAATTCGTACAGCTGGAACTGGCGGAGCCCCTGGTGAACGGCGGCAAATACCGGCTCCGCTTCCAGGTCTCCATGGCGGACTTGTCCGGATACATGACGGACCGGATCGGCGCCTGTTTCAGCACGGATGATCGGACCGGGAAGCATGGCGTTAGTTCCTCCTTCGGAAGAGTCGATGTGGATAATGTGGCGAACCGTTTCGTAGCGGACGCCGCAGGCTGGATGCAGGTGGAAGGTCTCTACAACGCACGCGGCGGGGAGCGATTCGTGCAGATCGGTAACTTCCAGCTCTGCGATCGGACCAGCCGAAAAGCCAATGTTGCGAATACGGGCGATGGTGTGGTGGCGAACCTGAAACGAAAAGGCAGAGCGGACATGGACCCCGATAAGGATCGCGGTCTACGCCGAAGGCTCCTGGCCACACAAGCCTATGTGTACCTGGATGATGTGTCGTTAACGCTGATTAACAACGCAGCGGAAGCGCGGATCATGGCTCCGACGGACGCGTGTGTTGAGGACCCCGGCAGACCTTCCGCATCAGTGGACCTGGTGCCCGATCCCGGCTTCGATGCGACGATACCTGCGCACCGTTCGGCGTGGAAGAATGCGACGGGAGGCACACCTGATTTCGAAGAAGGACGCACCGGGATCTACCTGCACTCGGCGGTGAACAAGGATCACCGCGAATACATCCACACCCCGCTGAAAGAGCG
>DAOORM010000288.1:0-3442 GCA_035389265.1 Flavobacteriales bacterium
ACGCGTTCGCCCGCCAGGCGGTGCCTTGGTTGGACCCGTTGTCGAGGTATTTCCAAGTGGAGCCGAAGGGGATCAAGGGGAGATCGGCGGCCAGACCATGCGTGGCGATGATCAATGCGATGATGGTCCAGTACCTGGACTTACGACTTGGGCTTCTTCGGGGCATGCCTGAAAAGTACCAAGTCGCGGAGGGACGCACAACAGGCTGCGGCGCCATGACCGGCAACGCGTTTGAACCTTGTGATGAACGGTCGATGATCAAGATCCGCGGGCAGCACCTTTGCATCCCCTTCACATGAAACGCTTTCGGATGGTCCTTCTTTGGCTCTTGGGCATCATCGCCCTGCTCATCGTCGCTTTGTTCGCCTACTTCGCGCTATCGCCACGCATCGGCGGGAACCCCACTGGTGAGCGGTTGGCGCGGATCCAAGCTTCACCCAACTACAAGGACGGCAAGTTCCAGAACGTGGTGGAGACCAACATGGACATGCCTGTAACGGTGATGGCCAAGGTGATGTACGAGATGCTACGCGGCGGTGATGCACGCGAACCGAAGGACACGCTGCCCACAGTGGCGATGGACCTCGCGGCCTGGAAGGCGGTGCCGGATAGCTCGTTCGCCGTGGCCTGGTTCGGGCATTCCTCCCTGTTTATCAAGATGGGCGGAACCACCTTCCTGATCGATCCCGTGTTCGGCGAGCGGGCATCCACCTTCTCGTTCGCTGGCCCGAAGCGCTTCAACTACACCGAGCACATGCGCGTGGACCTGCTGCCGGCGGTGGACGTGGTGTTGTTGTCGCACGACCATTACGATCACCTGGACCACGAGACCATGCTGCAGTTGAAGGACAAGCGTTTCGTGGCGCCACTGGGTGTAGGTGCGCACCTGGAGTTGTGGGGTGTTCCGGCGAGCGCTATCACCGAACGCGATTGGTGGGAGAGCGTGGACCTGGGATCGGTGAAGCTGACCTTGGCCCCATCGCGCCATTTCTCGGGCCGTGGCATGACCAATCGCTTCAGCACCTTGTGGGGCTCGTGGGTGATGGAGGCGAACGGCAAGAAGGTCTATTTCGGTGCCGATTCGGGTTACTCGCCCACCTTCAAGGAAGTGGGTGAGCGGTTCGGGCCCATCGATCTGGCCTTGCTGGAGTGTGGTGCCTACAACGAGCGTTGGGCCAACATCCACATGATGCCCGAAGAGACAGCACAAGCCGCGCTGGACGTGAAGGCGCGCGTGTTGATGCCCGTACACTGGGGCAAGTTCAGCCTGGCGCTCCACTCCTGGACCGAGCCCATCGAGCGGCTGTCGGCGAAAGCGAAGGAGCTGGGTCTGCCGCTGTTGACGCCCCGCATCGGTGCCATCGTGGTGGATGCGGACCTCTCTCGCTCGGAGAATTGGTGGGTGGGGTTGAGGTAGTCTTTCTGTACGCTAACTTATTGGGCGGAAGATCGACGGATATCGCGTCGATCCCGCCCCGATGTACCTCAACGCCCACAGCTGGTTCAGTTTCAAGTACGGGGTGATGAAGCCCTATGCGCTGCTGGAAGAAGCGGCGAAGGCGGGTGTGCGCACGTTCGCGCTCACTGACATCCATTGCACCGCGGGCATACCGGACTTCGTGCGCGATGCGATGCGGTACTTCAACATCCGACCCGTTGCCGGCATCGAGTTCCGTGATGGTGCACGCTTGCTGTACATCGGTCTGGCGAAGAACAACAACGGTTTCCAGCGGCTGAACGAATTGTTGAGCCCTCATCTGTTGGATGACGATGCGCTGCCTGAGCGTGCGCCCGAGTTGGAGGATGTCTTCTTCATCTATCCGATGCACAATGCACCTCAGCGGCTGAGGTCGAACGAACGCGTGGGCATCCGGCCTTCAGAGCTCACGCGGCTCCCCTTCAGTCCGTTCCACAACGGTGTGCGGTGCCGGCCTCAGGATCTGGTGGCGCTGTTGCCGGTCACCTTGCGGAACAAGGTGGACCACAACGTGCATCGGTTGTTGCGCACCGTGGCGAAGAACACCGTGCTGAGCATGCTGCCACCGGAGGAGCTGGCACAACCCGATGAGGTCTTCCGCAGCGAAGCGGAAGTACTCCATCTATACCGGGACTTCCCGCAGTTGCTGGAGAACGCGCAGCGGCTACTCGATGCATGCGACATCGCGTTCGATGGAAGCGACAAGACGTGGAAGGTGTTGGGTGCGAGCGCCGCGGAAGACCGGGAGAAGCTGCATCGTGACACGCTGGAGGGCATGGCCTACAGGTACCCCAGAACCTCCGCGAAGGTGAAGGCGCGTGTGCAGCATGAGTTGAAGGTGATCGAGGACATGGGCTTCATCAGCTACTTCCTGATCAACCAGGACATCGTGGACCACGCACGCCGAAGGGGCTTCTTCCATGTGGGGCGTGGGAGTGGAGCCAACAGCGTGGTGGCGTATTGCCTGCGCATCACCGATGTGGATCCCATGGAACTGGACCTCTACTTCGAGCGGTTCATCAACACTGCCCGCAAGAAACCGCCGGACTTCGACATCGACTTCAGTTGGAAGGACCGGGACGAGATCTTCAGGCATGTGTTCGGGAAGTACAATGCGCCGGGTGCATCAGGGATCCATGCGGCACAGATCGCCACGTACACCACCTTCCAGTGGCGCGGTGCGGTGCGTGAGTTGGGCAAGGCCATGGGACTTCCGCCAGCCGAGATCGATGCGTTGAGCGAGGGCGATGCGGGCTACTTCTCACGGGGAAAGCCGAGCGCCGATGTCAGGAGCGGTGAGATGGACCGTGTGGCGCGCGCCGTGGTGCGGTATGGCAAGGAACTGCTGGGCATGCCCCACCACTTCGGTATCCATGCGGGCGGTGTCGTCATCACCGACAAGCCGGTCACGCATTATTCCGCCTTGCACCGTCCACCGAAAGGTTTTCCGGTCACCCAGTTCAGCATGTTGGAGGCGGAGGATCTGGGCCTGCACAAGTTCGATCTGTTGAGCCAGCGTGGTCTGGGGCATATCCGCGATGCGGTCGAATTGGTGAATGCGGGTGCAGGTGTGAGGGTGCAAGGGGGTGGTGTGAGGAATGAAGAATGTAGGATCAAGAATGAAGAATGTGGAACAGGCGCGGACGATGCCTCCGCAGCTGAACCTTCATCTGACATCCTTGCATGCACTCCCATCGACATCCACGACATCCAGCGGGTGACTGCGGCAGGCAAGGCAGGGAATGAAGAATGTAGAATGAAGAATGTGGAATGTAGAACAGGAGAGCCGGACGATCCCTCCGCTATCCGTTCACATTCCACATCCCGCGAAGCCGGCATCGACATCCACGACATCCAGCGGTTCAAGCAGGATCCGGCCATCAAGGAGTTGATCCGTAGAGGCGATACGATCGGTTGTTTCTATGTGGAGAGCCCGGCGATGCGGATGTTGCTGAAGAAGTTGGA
>DAOORM010000289.1:0-3441 GCA_035389265.1 Flavobacteriales bacterium
CCACATCGAACGGCTGGCGGAAGACCACGTGCATGCAAGGGTGCTTGGCACCACCCTTTCAAGTCTTCCTTACGTGGCGCACGTAGTATCGGTGGACACGAACATCGTGGTGAGCACGTTGAAGGACCCAACGAGGCTGGAGGCCTTGCTCGCCCATTTGGAGAGCAACGGGATACGGGCCATGGCCTTCGGTCCAGGCATGATGCGCATGGTGACACACCTGGATGTGGATACCGCGGCCATCGACCGAGCCTGTGGCGCATTAGCTTCGTTCAACGGATGAAAGCGATCGCCCTCATTCTGCTTGTAACGCCCCTAGCCTCGCTGGCTCAAGGCAAGTACATCACCAAGGGTGAGCGCGATGGGGTGGAGTTGGCTTACCGATGGATGCATCCGCTGGGTGGACCGAGCGAATTGCACCTGCGCTTGAAGAACAACACGGCCGAGGACAAGTCCCTCTCACTGGAGATCGATCTCTCGTACCAAGGGCTCACTGTGGAGACGCTGAGTGCCGATACGTGCATAAAGGCTGGCCGGACGATGACCGGAAAGCTGAACGGCATCTACTTTGTACCCACCCGACTCAGCGCAGACCAGTTGAAGAGTGGCGATGCGGAAGCTGAGTTCTCGCGCACCGAGGTAACAGCAGGAGAGTGCCCATGAGCGCGGGGAGGTACAACGACAAAGGTCTCTTCGCGATCATCGGCGGTGTGCTGGTCCTTGCCATCGGTGCCTTGGTATGGGGTGCGTTCAACCTAGCGCAACGGCGCCACGACCTCGCTGAACTCGCACTGCAGAGCGTTCAGCAACTGGTACAGGTCCGGCTCGACGGATTCTTCCACGAGTTCGCCGAGGACATCCGGGAAGAAGGTGCGGCGGCGAACCGGCCCGACAGCGTCTTGCTGCACGATCGTTGGTTCCCGCTGCTGGACACCCATTGGCCTATCCTCTCCATCCACCTAGCGGATGAGTTCGGTAATGAAGTCTCGGTGGAGCGGAAGGATACCGCATACCTCGTCACGCGCACCGCGAACGGGTCGAAAGATGGCCCACCGATCCAACTTTCATTCTCCATCCACCCAGGTCACGCAGTGCTATCCGGACCGTGGATCGAGAAACAGGATCAGGATCCGCGGAAGCAGCTCTGGTTCAACAAGGCGTTGGAGGACACCCGCAACGAACCCATCTGGACGCTGGGTGCCACGCCTACGGGAAAGCCGCTCCTGCACCTCTCCTACCTCCTTCGCGGCATGGCTCCGGAAGACCCGTACCGCATATTGGCTTTCAGTGTTGACATCTCCCGATCGGCTTGGTTCGACAGCCGGCGCACGGATGAATTCCAGCCTGTGGTGATCCTGGCGGATGACCAAAGTCGATCGTTGTTGGAGCCGCTCACCACCGGCACCGATGCGCGCACTGAACTTGCCCAAGGGGCTCTGGCAAGATGGTCCGGCCAAAAGACCACCGGGCAGTTCCGGCATACAGCGGGCGACAAAGAGTACTTGGCGATCGTGGGCGCCTATCCCCTGCACGGCCATCAACTGAACATGGGCGTGGTGGTGGATCCCGCTGATATGGAAACGTGGATAGCACCAGAACGGAACGCGCTCATCGTGGCCGGGGTGCTTCTGCTTGGCCTTACCGCTCTACTGATCGCCGCATGGCTCCGAAAACGGTCTTCCGACGCACGCATCCGTAAGCAGGCCAAACGGAACCGCTCCCAGGAATTGAAGCTCGCAAAAGCGCTGGGGGAACGGGAAGTGTTGAACCGCGAAGTACACCACCGTGTGAAGAACAACCTACAGGTGGTGAGCAGTTTGTTGAACCTTCAGGCCACACGTTTGGATGAAGGTCCGGTGAAGAACGAATTCCTACGCGGGAAGCGGCGCATTGACACCATCGCGTTGGTACACCACAAGCTCTACGGTTTGAAGGATCTGCGGAATGTGGACCTTTCCTCCTTCTTCGACGATCTGGTGAAAGCCCTCGCCGAGCTCCACGCGCCCAACAGCCGTACGGTGAGCCACGAGGTGGACACCAATGGCATCAAAGCGGATCAGGATACCGCGATCGAGCTCGGCATCATCCTGTGCGAGCTGGTCGGGAACACCTACCAACACGCGTTCCCTTATGCCACTGGAGGTCACGTGGAGATCAAGGTGCGTGCGGTGGAAGGCGATCTGCACCGCTTGATCGTGAAGGACAACGGGAAAGGATTGCCCGAGCATGGGCATCAAGGCGCGGGCAAGCTAGGCCTGGAGATCGTGGAGGCCTTGAGCGAACAACTCGATGGCTCCTTCCACATGCTCACCAATGCCGGCGTACAGTTCGAAGTGCTGTTCCGCATGCAAAGGGGCCCTGCGACAGTGATCGCCGAACAGCCTACCGACGAATTGGACCGGTAGTTCCGTCTAGCGGATCCACTCCACTTCCACCCGACGTTCACTGGGGTCGTGGCCCATGCTGCGGCTGTCGCCGTAGAAATTCACCATGAGACGGTCCGCGGAGATCCCGCGTTGGAGCAGGTAGTTGCGCACCTCGCGTGCGCGTTGTTCGCTCAGGCGGAGGTTAGAGGACGGGTCACCACTGCGATCGCTGTAACCGGTGATGAGCACGCGGTGTTGTGGGGTACGCGCGAGCTGTTCGAAGACTTCGTTCAGGAGAACACGGTGCTCCGGATCCAAGTTCACCGAGCCGCGGGAAAAGCGCACCGTGATGTTCTGCCCAACGAGGTCACTAAGGTCGGCGGATGGATTCTCGGGAGCTGTCTCCTCCGGTCGTGCATCCCGCACCTCCATCTCCAGACCGGTCAACCGATCCTCGATATCCTCCATGCGGTCGCGGATGGCCCAAAGCTCCTTGCGTTGATCCATGCGGTCGATGCGGTCGTTGATGGCATCCAATTCGGTCTTCAACCAGCGATCGCGTTTGCGGATCCTCTGCCCAGGAGCTTCCGACACAGTCTCGGACGGCTCCATTCCGCGTTCCTCCATGGCCTGCATCAGTCGATCGGCCAAGTGGGGATCGATGCCGCCACCACCGGTATCGGCCAACTGCAGGTCGAGCGCACACAGGTAGTTCTGTTCGTCGAACACGGTACCGCAGGTGGAGTTGATGCGGACCTGCGAACCGGGTTCGGCCACACCCTCTCCCAAGACGGCCACTGAAGCCAGCGGTAGAAGATCGGCCCGCAATTGACGTTCCAACTCCTCGCGTTGGGTGCGCACGTAGTAGTAGATGGCGAGGTACTTATCCTGGTCCTCTCCCGCATCCACCCCGTAGCGTGCTTGGCTCCAGTCGATGTGGGTAAGGCGTGAAAGCTGTAACCGTGTTGGTTCACTGAGGCCGTTGAAGATGCCACCCGCGCCAAGGTCATCGGCCGCGGCCTTCACCATGGCATCGATCTCGTTCACCAGCTGATCGCTCGGCAGATCACTCACC
>DAOORM010000290.1:0-3437 GCA_035389265.1 Flavobacteriales bacterium
GGGCACATCAAGATCACCTACATCACATTCCTGGTCGGCACGGCCGCCATCGCCGGGCTGCCCTTGCTCAGTGGTTTCTTCAGCAAGGACTTGATCCTCGCGTTCGCGTTCCAACGCTCGCCGGTGATCTTCGGCTTGCTGCTCTTCGGCGCGTTGCTCACCACCTTCTACATGTTCCGTCTGCTCTTCCTGGTGTTCTATGGAACGTACCGAGGGAAGGCGCATCCGCATGAAAGTCCGCTCACGATGACCATCCCGCTGATGGTGCTCGCCGTGTTGAGCGTGTTGGGTGGTCTGTTGAACCTGCCGCACCTCTTCGGCGGTCACGAACCGATGAAGCACTTCCTGGAGACGGCCGCTGCTGGCATCGGCTACGAGCACCTCGAGTTGAGCGCGCTCACGGAGATCATCCTGATGGGCATCACCACGACCCTCGTCGGCATCGTCATCTACGTGGCCTACGGTCGTTTCGTGAAGACCACCACGCTAGAGGGCGAAGAAGCGGCGATGCCTGTCTTCAAACGTCTGATCGCACAGCGCTGGCGGATCGACGAACTCTACCGTGCCCTATTCGAGAAGCCCTATTCCTGGTTGAGCATGAACCTCTTCGCCGTGGCGGAGAAGAAGGTGATGATCCCACTGATGAACGGAGTTGGCGACGCGGCTATCCGCGTGGGCGATGTCGTTCGTCGTGTGCAGACGGGCAACGCGAGCTTCCACCTGCTAGCGATGTTGTGCGGACTCATTCTTTTCCTGGTCATCACCTTAATGAGCAACTGAGATGATCGCAGCGCTCCTCTTGCTCATCCCCTTCATCAGCGCCTTGGCGCTCATGCTGCTTCGCCCTGCTCAAGCACGGCCGATCGCGCTTGTCTCCACCTTGACCTCTTTGGCCGTGGTGGTGTTCGCGTGGATCTCGTACACCGGAGGCTTGGTGCTCCACTATGACCTCGATTGGATGAACGCCTGGGGCCTCCGTTTCGTGGTGGGGTATGACGGTGTTGGGCTGTTGATGCTGATCCTCACGGCGGTGGTGTTCCCCTTCATCATCGGTGCGGGTTATGGCCAGCAGCATGACAGACCGGCCATATTCAATGCGCTCCTGCTCTTCACGCAGACCTTCCTCTTCGGTGTCTTCCTCGCCCAGAACGCACTGCTGTTCTATATCTTCTACGAGCTCACGCTGATCCCGGTCTTCTTCCTGCTGCTGTATTGGGGTGGCGAGAACCGGCGCAACATCACCGTACGCTTCTTCATCTACACGCTGCTCGGTGGTCTCTCGCTGCTGTTCGGCTTGGTGTATCTGCTCATCCAGAGCGGCGGCAACGGGGACTTCACGGCACTTCATGCCCTCAGCATTCCGGGAGGCACGCAAGTGTGGTTGTTCTGGATCCTATTCCTGGCCTTCGCCATCAAGCTGCCGATCTTCCCTTTCCACAGCTGGCAACCGGAGACCTACTACATGGCACCCTTGCAAGGAACGATGGTGCTCGGTGCGGTGATGCTGAAGATGGGTTTGTACGGGGTCTACAAGATCGTCTTCCCGATCGTGCCGTTGGGCGTGGAACATTGGCAGAGCACGGTGATCCTGCTGGCGTTGATCGGGGCCGTGTATGCGGGGATCATCGCCTTCCTGCAATCCGACCTCAAACGCCTGGTCGCCTTCTCCTCCTTGAGCCACGTGGGCGTGCTGTGTGCAGGACTCTTCGCCTGGAACACCTACGGGATCAGCGGTTCGTTGTACCAGGCGTTCGCACACGCCATCCTCGTGGTGGGCATGCTGTACCTGGTCGGCGCCATGCACGAGCGGATGGGCTCCACGGATATGAACGCCATGGGTGGCCTGAAGAATTCGATGCCGCGCCTGGCCGCGCTGTTCCTGCTCGTCTTGGTCAATGCCGTTGCGCTGCCGCTGACACAGAGTTTCGTGGGAGAATGGCTCATGTTCGCCGGGTTGTGGCAGGTGGATGGCTGGCTCACGCTGCCTGCCGTCTCTACCATCGTGCTTGGTGCCATCTACATGCTCTACGCCTACCAGCGCGTGATGCTGGGCCCGGACCGCGCGAACCTGCAGCTGCAGGACGCCACCATCCGCGACCACATTTACCTGGTGCCCTTGATCGCGGTGACGCTGATCCTGGGCGTACATCCCGGTCCGATCCTCGAACTGGTGGATGCCCCTGTTCTGCAACTCTTGTCCAGCCTATCGGTGAACTGATATGAGCGCACTGGTCCTGTTATCCGTACTTGGCGTGGTGCTGCTCTACCTGGGCTTGTTCAGCGGCCGCGGCATCCTGGCTCCTGTAGGCATTCTCGGTCTGTTGGCCGCATTCGTGCTCTTCGCCGCCGACTGGCACCTCGAAAGCCCCCTGTTCGGCGGCTTGGTCATCTTCGACACCTACGCCCGGTCGTTCTCCTTGGTCATGATCGTGGTTACGGTGCTGCTCTTCCTCTTCGGGATGGATTATTATGCCAAGGTGCGCGAGAACGTGGCGGAACATTATGCCTTGATGGTATTCTCCTTGGTGGGCGGTGTGTTGATCTGCAGCTTCACCAACTTGGTGATGTTGTTCCTCGGGATCGAGATCCTCAGCATTCCGCTGTACATCCTTGCGGGTGGCAAGCGCGACAGTTTCCGCAGTGGTGAAGCCGCGTTCAAATACTTCCTCCAAGGTGCCTTCGCTTCGGGCTTCCTGCTCATGGGCCTTGCATTGATCTATGGTGCCACGGCATCTTTCGACTTGGCAGCCATCGAGGCCTGGTCAGCGGTGGCAGCGAACGGTGGCAACATGCTCTTCCTACTCGGGCTCTTCCTCACCTTGGCAGGATTGGCGTTCAAGGTGGCGGCCGTACCGTTCCACTTCTGGAGTCCTGATGTGTATGAGGGCGCACCCACGTTGATCACAGCGTTCATGAGCACCGTGGTGAAGACGGCTGCCTTTGCCGCGTTCTACCGCTTCATCGCGAACATCCAACTGCCAGGTGCCGTGGAGAACATGCTCGTGGTGATGACCCTGTTCACCTTGTTCCTCGGCAACATCGTGGCCTTGCGCCAGACGCAGTTCAAGCGTTTGATGGCCTATTCGAGCATCGCCCACACCGGCTTCCTGCTCTTGGCGTTCCTCGGCACGGATAGCCGCACTCCGGATGTGCTGTTCTATTACCTCGGCACCTACGCCTTGGCCACGGTGGGTCTCTTCATCGTACTCACGCTCGCCAAAAGAGCCGCGTTGGGCGATGAGAACATCCGCATCTTCCGTGGTCTGTTCCGCAGCAACCCGTGGATCGCGATCGCAGCGATGCTGATGCTCCTCTCCTTGGCTGGGATCCCGCTCACAGCAGGCTTCGTCGCGAAGTATAGGGTGTTCGTGCTCGGTATCACCAACGGCTTCCTCTGGACCACCCTCTTCGCAGTGGTGATGGCCTTGGTGGGCATC
>DAOORM010000291.1:0-3435 GCA_035389265.1 Flavobacteriales bacterium
CCACCACATAGAAGGTGGTGTCGCCTTGTTCCACCGCGCGGATGTCCGGGATGCTGAGCAGTTTCTGGATCAGGTCCTCGCTGATGCTCTCGACCTGTTCGCCCACCTTCACCACGTACACGCGCTTCACCTTGACGGGCGGCGGCTTCATGGGGCCGAACGATTCCACGCGGGATACCACCATGTTCACGTTGCCTGAATCCTTGTAGGCAAGCCACGCTTTCGGCAGTTCATCATCGGTGAAGGCCACACCGCGCGCATCCACAGTGGCACCAAGTGGCGTGTTCAATTCATCGTCCGCGTGGTCGGGAACCCCGTCGCCATCGCCGTCAAGCGGGCATCCGAAGGCGTCCACTTTCACGCCGGCCGGGGTGTACGGACAGTTGTCGTTGATATCCTGCACGCCGTCGCCGTCCTCGTCGCCCGCCCAAGCAATGGCATCGATCTCCTCGCTGTCCAGCGGGGTCATCTTCGCTTTCTTCGCCGGTTTCTTCATCGGTACGGTGTAACCGATGGAGAAGGAGGAGAAGAGGAAACGATCATTACCTGCCGAACCGGCGCGATCCCCTTTGCTGTCCTGGGTGATGCCGTCCACCAGGTCCGAGCGGGTCAGGTACATGGTGGTGCCCATGCGGAAATCGAAGCCGTGGCCGATGTCCATACGGGCGCCGATACCAACGGGGATGGCCCACGTGCGCTCCAGGTACTTGCCGAAGCCATCGAGGTTGCTCTCGCGCACGTCGCTCTCGTAAGTGTAGTCGCGCTGGAGCAGCACCGCATCACCGGCGTTCGCCGCGTTCTCGTCGATGTCGCGGATGGTACCGTCGGTCCAGTAGTGGTAGAGGCGACCTTGGGCGTCGCGCAGATCGGTCTTCGTCAGGAACTCCACAGACTCGAAGCCCACGTTGATGAAGGGCTCCACCACGCGCTTGGGGTTGAGCAGCTGCAGGAAGTTGTAACGGAGCATGAGCCCGCCCGTGGTTATGCGCGATTCGAAGTTGAGGTTGCGCGTAAGACTGCGCTCGTTCATGCCCAAACGACCGTGCACCACGTGGATGCCGCCTTCTAGCCAGGGGGTGATGGGCGTGGTAGCGCGTAGTTCATAGCCCACACGCGTCACCAACGGACTATAGCTGCCGTGCTGGCTTCCTACATCCCCATAGAAGGCGAACATACCCGGACCAAGACCGAAGGTGGGCTTCAACTTGACCGGTGCACCTGCGTCTTCCACCACAGCGGGTGGAGGTGGGGGCGGAGCAGTGGTCGAAGCCGTGCTATCGCTTTGGGCGACGGTTACGAACGGGAAAAGGAACAACGATAGGACGAGGCCTGCGAGCTGACGGAAGGATGAATGGGAATAGCAGGTGCTCGCGCGCATTCGCTTTTGATCAGTGCCACATCACTGTATCCACTTCTGGTTGCTCAGTACGAGCGCCTCTTGTACGGTGATGCGGTCCCCGTTGTTATAGGCGGTCACGAACGGACCAGGGAAGTTGTGTCCCGCTGCGTTGAAGGCAACACGTTGGTCGCGCGCCTCAGCGTAGGAGCCGTACATGCCCGTGACGTACTTGATCCAGCCCTGGTGGCGTTCGATGCTGTACGCGCCGTTGTAGCGATGGCGAGCGGCGAAGTAGCTGCGGCCCACCTCGCGGTGGCCCGCAGAGATCTGCACCTTGTACACCACCCCCTTCTCCGGGGCAGGCACCGAGGTGGTGCGTTTCGGCTCGCTGGTGGTGCGCTGTGTGGTGGCGGTCTCGGTGCGCTTGGCCTGGGCAGCACGTTCCGCTTCGGCAGCGGCGCGTGCGGCGGCTTCTGCTTCGCGTGCGGCTGCTTTCTCGGCCTCCTGGCGCGCAGCGAGTTCCGCATCGGGGTTCGGTACGGGATCCATTGAAGCGTTCTGTGCAGCGAGCACTTCCATGGCCTTGGGTCCGATGAAGAACTTGGAGGTGCCGATCACGGCCTTCTGCGTCTCATCGTTCAGCAAGTACCCGAACTCACCATCGATGCTGTATTCGCCTTCAGGCTTCTCGTTGGCGCGGAGCTTGTAGACCACCTTGACCTCGGGGCCAGCAGGCAGGTTCAGCCACACGAACTTTGCGATGCGATCCTGCGTGGTGAAGATGGCTTCGCTGCTGGTCTTCTCCAACGCGGTGAATCCTTGAGGGATCATCTCCTGCAATTTTCCGAAGCCACGGATGTCGCCTTTCTTCACCACCACCTCCACGAGCATTTCGTTCTCGGTGACCGGGGTGATCGTGCGCGTGGCTGTTACGCCGCCACCGCCTTGTGTGGGTGCGATGCCACTGGCGTTGTCCACCACGGCCATCACCGTGGAACCTGCGGGGGCCGAAGCTGCGACCGAAGCCAGGTCCGAGCTGCTTGGCTCTTCCGTGGTGGTGGTCTGTGCTACTTGCTGCACGGCGCCTTCCGGACCCATGTTGATGGTGTTCGTCGGCAGATCATAGGTCTTGCGGTCGTTCTCTTCGATGTACGAGAAGCGCCCTTGGATGGCTTGGTTGCCGCTTACCGTCGCATCGGCGCTCAACGTGTAGCTCACCTTGAAGCTCGGGGTGCTGGGCAATGCCATCCAGATGAACTTGGCCTTCTGGTCGGCGAAGGTGAACGATGCGCCCTTGGTCTCGATCGCGGTGGCCGTCATACCCGGCGGCAGATCCAGTTGCAGTTTGGCGAAACCGCTGAGTGTTCCTTTCTCCACCGTCACCGTTACGCGCACCTCGGTACCGGGCTGCATGGTGGTGGGGATGTTCTGCGTGATGCTGAGGTCGGCGAGGAGGAAGGGGTCGATGAGCAGCAGCCCAAGGAAGTTGATCAACAGTAACAGCTGGTTCATGATTCTGGATCGCTAGGGTAAGGCTTACCCCCTCGCTGCCAAAAGTATCCCGGCACCTAGGAGGCGGATCGACCGCGAACTTAGCGATACGAACAGGAACTTGTTGACTGGGAGTCCGTTCGAGAACAGGTTCCGCGTTACAGTCGACGAGGTTTCTGAGTAAGCCGGTCCCCAGATACCCGTGAAGTGAACGCGTTGAACGCTCGCGTTCGGATGGCCTTATGGGCTTTCCTCCAGCAGATCAGGAGCAGGGATCCGCTGCTAGAAATTCGGCTTCAGCATGTATTTGCTGTAGAAACCGTTGATAGCGGCCACCGCCTCTTCCGGCTTGTCCACGACGCTGATCAGGTCCAGGTCTGCAGGATTGATGTAGGCATATTGGGTCCCCATGGTCGAACGCACCCAGTCGAGCAGCCCTTGCCAGTAGGTCTTGCCCACGAGGATGATGGGGAAGCGGCCGATCTTCTGGGTCTGGATCAGCGTGAGCGCTTCGAAGAGCTCGTCCAAGGTGCCGAAGCCTCCGGGCAGGACGATGAAGCCCTGGCTGTATTTGATGAACATCACCTTCCGCACGAAGAAGTAGT
>DAOORM010000292.1:0-3433 GCA_035389265.1 Flavobacteriales bacterium
ACAGCGAGGCGCTGGCCAAGGCCGACGTGAGCATCGCCATGGGCCAGGGCAGCGACATCGCCATGGACGTGGCGCGCATGACGCTCATCAGCACCGATCTGCTGGCCATCCCGCGTGCCATCCAGCTCTCTCGCCGCACGGTGGCGCTCATCCGCCAGAACCTCTTCTGGGCCTTCATCTACAACATCATCGGTATCCCCATTGCGGCGGGTGTGCTGTACCCCATCAATGGTTTCCTGCTCGACCCCATGATCGCCGGTGCGGCCATGGCGCTGAGCAGCGTGAGCGTGGTGAGCAACAGCCTCAGACTGCGCTGGGCGAAACTGGACAAGTGAAACATCGAACGAACCTCCAAACGAACGACCATGAAAACCATCAGCCTGTTGATCGGGACCTTGCTGCTTCTGTCGGGTTGCAGCGCACAACTAAAGAACGCGCACACCATGACAGTCCGTGTGGACGGCGATTGTGGAATGTGTGAGAAAACCATTGAGAAGGCGGCGTACGTGAAGGGTGAGGCCGAAGCCGACTGGGATGTGGATGCGAAAACCGCGCGCATTACCTTCGACAGCACGCGCACTTCGCTGGATGCGGTATTGCAGCGCATCGCTCAGGCCGGGTACGACAGCGAGCAGTACCTGGCTCCCGATGCCGCCTATGCCGCGCTGCCCGGATGTTGCCAGTACGAGCGCAGCTTCAAACGCCCCTCACTTGCTGCAAGCCCAGGATCAAACGCGCATTCGGAACACGCTGGACACCATTCTGACACTGCGGAAGCTGCGATCGAACAAGGGACCACGGACCCGCTGACCCCGGTCTTCGATACCTACTTCGCACTGAAGGATGCCTTGGTGGCATCGAATGCCACCGACGTGCAAGCCCGCGCCAAAGTCTTCGACGCCGCTTTGCGAAACGTGCAAATGGATGCTATGGAGCACACCGCTCACATGGTTTGGATGAAGGTGATGGAGCGCCTGGCGAACACCAGTGGTGCTATCGCAGGCACTGCGGATCTTGCCAAGCAGCGCAAGGCCTTCGCGGAACTGACGGCTCCGATGACCGAGCTCGCCAAGGCATCGCCTGCCAGCACGCCGATCTATCGGGATCACTGCCCCATGTACGAGGGCGGCGCCGATTGGCTCAGTCGGGAGAAGCCCATCAGGAATCCCTTCTATGGTTCGCAGATGATGACCTGCGGCAGCGTAAAGGAGACCATCACCCGCTGACTGGCCCATGATGACCTCCATATTCCCCCGCTCGCTGCTATTACTGATCCTGCTGGGTTGGCTCATGGGTGCGGTTACTGTGCAGGCGCAACAGGGCGCTCAACCCGCGTTGGGAACCTCCGCTCCGCTCGGCGACTTCACCCCGAAGGTGTCCCGATACGACCTGGTGATCACCGACACGATCGTGAACTACACCGGCAAAGCGCGCAAGGCATACGCGGTGAACGGGAGCATCCCCATGCCCACGCTCACCTTCACCGAGGGCGATACGGCGATGATCGTGGTACACAACGCCATGGCGAAGGAGGAGACCTCCCTGCACTGGCACGGCCTCATCCTGCCCTACCACCTGGATGGCGTGCCCCACCTCACCACCGCGCCCATCAAGGCGGGTGAGACGCAGGTGTACAAGTTCCCGCTGGTGCAAAGCGGCACGTATTGGTACCATTCGCACACGGGCTTGCAGGAACAGAACGGCATGCACGGTGCGCTCATCATCCACAAGCGTAATGCGGCGCCGATGCCGGAGCACGTGGTGATCCTGAGCGAATGGACCGACATGAAGCCGAAAGAAGTGCACCGCAGGCTGCATGCCGCCAATGACTGGAGCGCGATCAAGAAACACCAGATCCGTCCAGGAACCGTGCAGAGCTACAGCGATGCCATCAAGGATGGTGCGTTCGGCGTGAAGCTCACCAACGAGTGGAAGCGGATGAACGCCATGGACGTGAGCGATGTGTACTACGACCTGCTACTGGCGAACGGCCGCGCGGAGGACGAAGCTCCGCACCTGAAGGCGGGCGACCGTGTACGGGTCCGCCTCATCAACGGCGGTGCCAGCAGCTATTTCTGGATCACTTATGCGGGCGGGAAGATCACGGTAGTGGCCAGCGACGGCATCGATGTGGAACCGGTGGAGGTGGATCGCTTCATCATGGGCGTGGCCGAGACCTACGACATCATCGTCACCATCCCCGCCGACAGCACCGCCTATGAACTGCTCGCCACCAGCGAGGACCGTGTGCGTTCCACCTCGGTCTGGCTCGGGTCGGGCATCCGGCAGCTCGCTGCGCCGCTTCAACCCTTGAAGTACTTCGAAGGGATGCAGATGATGAACGATATGATGAAAATGAACGGTGACCTCGACGACATTGGTATGCGCATGAGCCTGCAGCAGATGGACATGAACGTTGTGATGTACCCGGAAGTGACCGGGGAGAAGAAGGCTATGCGCACCCAAGGGTCCGGCCATGATCACGGGGACGACCGGTACAACAGCAACGCGCTCTCCGATATCGTGACGTTGAACTACGCCATGCTTCGGTCGCCCACGCCAACGACCCTTCCGCCGGGTCCAGTGAAAGAGTTGAAGTTCACCCTCACGGGCAACATGGACCGCTACCTGTGGGCGATCGACAACCGCACGGTGAGCGAGATCGACCGCATCCTCATCAGCAAAGGCGAGAACGTGCGCATCATCCTGCACAACAACAGCATGATGCGCCACCCCATGCACCTGCACGGCCATTTCTTCCGCGTAGTGAACGGCCAGGGCGACCATGCCCCGCTGAAGAACGTGCTGGACATCATGCCGATGGAGACCGACACGATCGAGTTCGCCGCCACCGAGGAGGGCGATTGGTTCTTCCACTGCCACATCCTCTACCACATGATGAGCGGCATGGGCCGGGTTTTCACCAATCCTCCGGTGGAACCCAACCCGGTGCTGCCCGATGCGAACAAGGCGTGGCGCCATTTCCTGCGCGAGGACAAGGCCTGGCACTTCATGGGCATGAGCGACTTCGCCACCAACGGCATCGACGGGGAGGCCATGCTGATGAACAAGCGCTGGAGCCTGCAAACGGAGTGGCGGCTTGGGTACACCGAGATGCACGGTCAGGAGATGGAGGCGCACTTCGGCCGCTACTTCGGCAAGATGCAGTGGTGGTTCCCCAACATCGGCATCGACTGGCGCACCCGCGAAGGCCATGGCGATAATCCGGAGGAGAACCTCTTCGGGCAGCGGAATACCAAGAACAGCCGCAGCGTGGCGCACATCGGTTTCCAATACACGCTGCCCATGCTCCTGGTGCTCGATGCGCGCATCGACACCGACGGCAGACTGCGCGCGCAGCTGGCTCGCCATGACATACCGCTCACGCCGAGACTGCGTCTTGACCTGATGGGCAACAGCGACTACGAGTACA